>CADAAN010000003.1 GCA_902785935.1 uncultured Pseudomonadota bacterium | reverse complement strand
TAAAGATCAAGCTTAAAAAGAGGTAAAAAATTAAAATCCATTTTTTCATCAGTTTTCTTCCTTATTCTATAAATAAAAAAAATTCCGTTTAAGATTAACAAAACGGAGGAGCTAGAAAACTGTAATAGCACAGATGAATTTATTCGTCGCAAAATTACGCTTATCTCATTCACTCCTCTTTAAAAGGAGATTATGCTATTAATGTGTTTTCTAAACACCGCAACCATTTTGGTTACGTATTTATTATCTCATAACAAAAAGCGATTGTCAAATAAAAAAATTGCTTTATTTTTATCTGATATTGTGTTATTTCTAAAAAAAAGGAGAAAATTATGACAATAGAAGAACGCTTGGTTGATATCGAACTTGCTATCACGGAACAACAGCGCGTTTTAGATGACTTAAATGAAGTCATTATCGCGCAAGGTCGGCAGATTGATCTTTTAAAAAAAGAAAATAAACTCTTGAAACAAATGATAGAGCGCGAAGCTGTCAAACCTTTGGATGAAGAAACGCCGCCGCCTCATTATTGATACTTAAAAAAACTCTTGATAAATATTATAAAATAACTCATACTTGTGCTAAGGTAAAAAATATGAACGATTCTGAAAAAAAATTAGACAAGCAGGTTATGACACTTTTGGATGAAGATCAAAAAGTCCTTTTCTTAAAGACCTTACTTTTTGCTTCAAAAATCGACGGAAAAGTTGATGATCAGGAAATTCGCTTTATCAAAAAAATGGCGCAGAAATATAAAGTACAAGACGCCAAAAAAGTTTTTGAAAATATTACAAAAGAAAATTTGTTGACCTCTCTTTCTGGAAATTTACCGCGACGTGGTGCGTTAGAGCTTGTGAAAGAGCTTTTTTTGATGGGGCACGTTGATACGGATTTTTGTGTTGAAGAAATTTTATTTGTTTCAGATGTCGGCAAAGCACTCGGCCTTAATCAGGAAAAGCTTGAGCAAATCAGCCATTGGGTCATTGATTATCTTATCTTAAAAGAGCAGGGAACAATCATTTTTGAGGAGAATAACTGATGCAAAATCAAAAAACAATGTCAACTTTTTCTATTATTCAAACGGCTTTGAAGAAAAAATTTCCGTCGCTTAATGATAAAACATCTAAAGTTGTCGCACGCGAGGCGGTTTTAGCCCCCTCGACACGAATGATTCAAATCACTCCGACGCAAAAGCTCAGCAAAGAAGATTTATCGCATGTCTTAGCACAAGAAATTGATATACATCATGTCGAGATGAATGCTATGCAGGCAGCAAGTATTGAGCACATAAACAGCGGCACAGATTCCACGCAGGAATATTTTTCTTGGCTTGAAGAAACGACAAATATTTTAAGGCATATGACGGACGGTTATGTGACCTATGATGATGCAATTGAGCGTCAGACCTTTTTAAAAGAAACGGATCAACGCGAGGCTGAATTGATGGTTTGTTTGGGGCTTTATGAGAGTTGTAAATCATCGGTTGCGCAAGAAAAAGTTAAATTTATACGTTACAAACTTCAAAAATTAAGAGAAATGCGCACTTCTATCGCCTCTTTAACAAGTTCAGATGTAAATGTTGATACACACGAATCTGAATGTGATGGTGCAAGACCGTATTATGCTTATTTTAAGGCCTTAAAAAATGTTCCGTTCGGTTATGAGGCACCGGCCTCAAAAAAAGCCGAACTCAAATTGACACATGATTTAGATGAAGATTTAAGTCCAGATTTTGCTTATGATGTTTATTTGAAAAACAAAATGCTTGATGAAATGCTGCTTGAGGATGAAAAAGAATCTTTGGAACGCCTCAAATTTATCAATGAAGAAAATAGTGATAACATCAAAGAAAATACTGGACGTTAAGATTTATTTCGGATAATATAACGCTGAATTAAAACATTTTTTAACAAGGAGATAAAGAATATGGGCGTTTTGCTTTTACCAATTTTCAAAACATTGGCACTTGTTTTGGATATTTATGTGAAGATTGTCGTGGTTGAGATAGTGATTCACTGGCTGATTCATTTTAAGATTTTATCGGTTCAAAATAAATATGCCGAAAAATTTGTTGAAATCTTAAAAAAGCTTACCGAACCGGTCTATGCTAAAATCAGAGCTAAAATTCCGCCTTTTGCAGATTTTGACGCTTCGCCGTTTATTTTGCTTTTGGCCTTATATTTTGTCGCACAAATGCTTTATGTTTTGAGTGATATGGTCTTATAATTTGGCTTTTTATCAAAAAATAAAAGAAGGCTATCTTTTAAGAGTTAGGTTAACGCCTAACTCTTCTTGTTGCAAGATTTCGGGAATAATAAACGACGCCAAAGGTGATGAATATCTTAAAGTATGCGTCGTATCCGTGCCTGAAAAAGGCAAAGCCAACAAAGAATTGCTTGACTTTTTAGCAAAAATACTTGATATATCAAAATCTTCATTGGTTGTGACTTTTGGTCAGACGGACAGGTATAAAAAAATAACGCTGTCAACAAATCAAAATTTAGATACAAAATTGGGAGAATTGAATGAGTGCAACAATCATTAACGGCAAAGAAATCGCGTTTCAAATCAGAGAAAAATTGAAAAACGAAATTCAAACACGCGCCATCACCCCGAAACTTGCCGTGATTTTGGCGGGTCACGATCCGGCAAGCGAGATTTATGTTAAAAACAAACAAAAAGCGGCGGCCGAAGTCGGGATTGAAACGGTGCTTTATCGTTTTGAAGATGATGTCAACCCCAAAGAACTTGAAGATTTGATTGATGCGCTCAACAAAGATTTTTCGGTTAACGGCATATTGCTTCAGTTGCCGTTGCCTGAGGGTATCGATTCGTCAAAGATTTTGAATCGTATTTCGCCTCAAAAAGATGTTGACGGCTTTCATCCCTTTAATATGGGGCTTTTGATGGCAGGTATGAATGGCGGAACAGTTGCTGCGACGCCGAAAGGTATTTTAAGGCTGTTAAAACATGCGGGCATTGAACTTGCCGGAAAAAACGCCCTTGTTATAGGGCGTTCGAATATCGTAGGCAAACCAATGGCGATGCTTTTGCTCAATGAAGATTGCACGGTATCTGTCGCACACTCAAAAACCAAAGATTTGAAATCGTTATGCCAAAATGCGGATATCATCGTTTCTGCTACGGGCTGTTTAAAATTGGTGCAAAAAGATTTTATCAAAGACGGAGCTGTTTTAATCGATGTCGGTATTTGTCGTGATGAAAACGGTAAACTTTGCGGCGATATCGATTTTGAAGCATGCTTGGATAAAGCCTCGTTTATGACGCCGGTGCCGGGGGGCGTCGGGCCGATGACGATTGCCATGTTGCTTGAAAATGTCTTAGAGGCCTATTTAAAACAAAACGCGTAAATATTATATCATAGGCATATTTTAAGGAGAAAAAATATGCCGCTGATGATGTATTTTTCAAACAAAGAAGATGCCTGCCGTAAAAACGAGGCAATTATGGCCGGATTTGATTATTATCATTCGGACAATATTTATCGCTTCTTAAAAATAGCTAAAGAGGTACGTCCCGATGTTGTGATGATGCACTTTGACGACGATTTTAACAGCGATTCGCTCATGATGAAAGAACTTAAAAATGCATTATGTGAAAAAGACGTTTGCCCGAAAATTTATTTAAATAAGCCAAATGATTATGAGGGTGAGATTTTTTTTGAATATTTTGATTTTTCAAAAACCTCGGATATCATCGATAAAATCAAAAAAGATGAGCATTTGCTCCATTAAAAAATAAACCAAAGTTTGCGTTGTATTTTATTTTCAGAAGCATATTTTTGCCTGTGAAAGGAGAAAAAGATGACCGTATTTGTTGATAAAACAGAAAATAACATCAAAAGATGTCTGTGTCTTAATTGTCCGTCGTATTCAACGACCTGCAAATTAAAAAACGCCACGCAAAGTGCATCGCGCGCGACACAAAATCTTAAAAACCGCACGCATTACGAAAAGATGTTTTGTGCATTTGAAAAAAGCAACTGCATCCATCTTGACAGGGGTTGTTTGTGCAATGAATGTATGAATTTTAAAGAATATAATCTTGAAAATTGCACTTATTGCCTGCATACGGGCGGGGGACGAAAATGCCGTATTTAAGGCAAAAAGCGTACGAAAAAGAATCTGATTTATTAAAAAAATATCATCAGGCTTATGAAAGAGCAAAGTATCTTTATGATATTGAAGACAAAATGCTCGGCTATCAAGAAGTTTTGAACTATTGCATCAATTCAAAAAAATGCAGTACGCAAAATTCTTTAACGCGCAATCAGGTTCTTTTTTGGACATATAATCAAATCGGTGATTTGTTTTTAGAAAAGAGCGGTACAGAGTTGAAACCCGACAATTATCTGCTTGCCGTACAATATTTTCAGCATGCGCTTGAGTTTGCCAATTCTGATGAAGAACAAAGGCAGACTTTGCAAAAGCTTGCGCATGTGTACAGAGATCTTGAAGATGAAGACGCATATCAAAAAACGCTTGAAAAAATCATTTTGCTTTTTGATGATGCACTTGAAAAAGAGGCTGTGCTTGATATGGCCGCGACAAGTTCCAACGTGCATCAGGAGGCGCTTTATTTAGAGCAGGCTTTACGCTTAATCGGGCAGGAAAATATCGAATTTTTGAAAAAATGCCGCGGTACACTTCAAATTTGCGACAAATTGCTCGGTATTTATGAACGCTTAAACGACAAAACAGCCGCCGCCCGCGTGGAAGAAATCAAAAACGAAGCGTTAAAGAACCTCAATTAATATAACCGAAATTATAGTTTTTATTTGTGGCAACCATTTGAAACAGCGATATTTTTTAGCGCCATGGCTGGTCAATTTAAACCACCGTTTAATTTCACCGGCATTTTAAAAAATATTAAAAAATTTTAAGCTATAAAAACTTTTACCGCCCCATCTCAAAAATCGGGGCGGATTTTTTATTTATTTATCAGATTTTTCAAATATGATCCATTTTTCAATAAAAATAAAGAGGGATTTTGAAATAGAAAAGAACCTGCAGTATTAGTGCAGGTTTTATCAAAAATTGATTTTTATTTACTATTTTCTCTTGCTGCATCAATAATTTTTTGAGAAATATTTGTTTTGTACTCTGATACAGTATGTATCTTTTGCCCTTTCTCTCTTTCTTTTCTGATATTGACCATTCTTATATGGTTTAAACGTCGAGCTTTTTCGGCATCATCAGATAAGACTGGTGTTGATTGAATATTTAAACTTTTTTCCTCTATATTCCGGCTTCTTTTATGCTCGTGCAGGACCTTACCTTCTGACGAATTGTCTTTGCGTTCTTGGATACGTTTTCTCACGTACATAAAAGCTTGTCCAATATTTGTTGCTTGCAACCAAAGTTTATCCTGATTCCTTTGGCTTTTAATAGCATTTTCAGCAAAATGCTTTGCTGTTGCTTTCGGATTTTTCTTTTTATAATCCACATATGCTATTGCAGCACCTGCGGCCACAATAAAAGGAATGGTAGGAGGAAAAGCCACAGCGCCACCCATGAGTGCAAATGCGAAAGCCAACTTCTTTGCCTTGTATTTCTTGACATACTCTAAAACATCATTTAGAGCGTTTTTCGTTTTTTCATTCATTGTCTTACCCTTTCTAAAAAAATTTGCCAAAATAAAGGTTTGAACTTTATTACTTCCAGTTTACCCCCCCCGGATTTTTGTCAAGTCTTTTTTTCAAAAAAAATGAGGATTTTTTTGATTTTTTGAAATTATTGTTATGTAATGCGATAAAATATTGGATTACATATCATAATTTTATGGATTTTTAAGATGAAATACGTCAAAAGAAATTTAGAAACGGCATTGTTATATATGGAAAGCGAGATTTTGCCGTTATCTGAAAAAAATTTTGGCTTTGCCGATCGGTTACCTGTGGAAGAAATTAAAAAACGGGTGTGATTTAAGCTGTGATGAACAGGGATAAAATGCTTGCGTCTTTGAAGGATGTCTTGTAAATTAAAACATATTTTAAAAGGCCAATAAAAATGATTGCAAAATTAAAAGGAATAATTGACGGCATTTTTGATGACAGCTGTATCGTAGACGTCGGCGGTGTCGGATATTTGGTATCGACTTCTTCAAAAACGCTTTCCCGCTTAAATATCGGACAAGCGGCCTCGCTTTTGATTGAAACTGTGGTGCGCGAAGATGCAATTTTGCTGTTCGGATTTTTTGACGCGTGGGAAAAAGAATGGTTTTTGACCTTAACAAAAGTGCAGGGCGTCGGTGCAAAAGTCGCCTTAAGTATTTTGTCGGCTTTGAGCCCGTCTGAACTTTCTCTTGCCGTTTCGGCACAAGATAAAAGTTTGTTTTTGCGTGCTTCGGGTGTCGGGCCGAAACTTGCCGCCCGTTTGGTGACCGAATTAAAAGATAAAATCGTCACCATCCCCGTGGGCAATATCCGTCAGGATAATTCGGAAGTTGAACCGACGCCTCTTGAACGGACGGAAGACGGTCACTCAGATGTGCTTGAAGATGTGATTTCGGCGCTTGTCAATCTTGGTTATCAGCGTTTGGAAGCATACAAAGCCGCATCTAAAGTTTATGGCCAAAACCAAGATAAAAATGTATCTGAACTGATACGTCTTGCATTAAAAGAATTTGCCTTAAAGGATTTTTAATTGATGGAAAATGAACGCATTGTCAGCCCGCAGGTCTTGCCTGAAGATCATTCAAACGAAATCAATATGCCTGCAAACACACGGCCTGTATCGCTTGATGACTTTATCGGTCAAGAGGGACCCAAACAAAATTTGAAAGTTTTTATTGAGGCGGCCAAAGCTCGCGGCGAAGCGCTTGATCACGTTTTGCTGTTCGGCCCTCCCGGACTGGGTAAGACAACGCTTGCTTCGATTATCGCGAAAGAACTCGGGGTGAATTTTAAGGCCACTTCCGCACCGATGATTTCAAAATCGGGAGATTTGGCGGCAATCCTGACCAATTTGGAGCCTAACGACGTTCTTTTTATTGATGAAATTCACCGCCTTAATCCCGCGATTGAAGAAGTTTTATATTCCGCGATGGAAGATTTTCAACTTGATATCATCATTGGTGAAGGCCCGTCGGCGCGCTCGGTTAAAATTGATTTGCAACCGTTTACGCTCGTCGGTGCGACGACGCGTTCGGGTTTGTTGTCGACACCTTTGAGAGAGCGTTTCGGTATACCTTTGCGGCTTGATTTTTATACGCATGAAGATTTGAAAAAAATCGTGCTTCGCGGTGCAAAAATTTTGGGTATGCCTATTTCTGATGACGGTGCATTTGAGATTGCAAAACGTTCACGCGGGACGCCGCGCGTTGCGGGAAGATTGCTTCGGCGCGTGCGTGATTTCGGCGCGGTTGACGGTGGGCAAAAAATTGACAACGCGCTTGCGGATATGGCACTTAAACGTTTGGACGTAGACAATTTCGGCCTTGATGCGTTTGACAGACGTTATTTGAATTGTATCGCCAAAAATTACGGCGGCGGGCCGGTCGGTGCGGATACTTTGGCCGCCGCATTGTCGGAAGAACGCGACACGATTGAAGAAGTTGTTGAACCGTTTTTGTTAAAGCTCGGGTTTATCGCACGCACGCCGCGCGGTCGCGTGATTTCTCAAGAGGGGGCAAAATATTTGGGTTTGCCGTGTTCAAAAATCAAGTATGATGACAAGCAATTTGATTTGTTAAGAAATTTAGAAAGTGATACGTTATGACAAATATTTTTTCAATACCGGTTCGGGTATATTATGAAGATACAGATGCCGAAGGCTTGGTTTATTACGCCAATTATTTGAAGTTTGCAGAACGCGCGCGGACGGAATTTTTGCGTGCCATCAATGCATCGGTTGAAACAATCAAAGACGGTGATCGCTGTGGTTTTGTTGCAAGACACGCTGAAATTGATTATAAAAATTCGGCATTTTTAGATGATTTGCTCTCCGTGACGTGCGAAATCAAAGAGCTTAAAAACTCATCTGTCGTTATTTATCAAGAGGTCAAACGCGGTGATGAAGTTTTGTGTGCCATAACGATAACACTTGTTTTTATTAACATCAACCGCCATCGTCCGACACGTATTCCCGATGCGATGCGCACCGCCCTTGCTCTATAGCCTTTTTATATCGACATCTGTTTTCTATCGATACCGAATCGAAAAAGTGTTTGTTTTGCCGGCGACGGCATTAGCCTCATCGATGGTATAGATGCGTTTTGGCATATGTTTGCCTTTGAGCAAATCGTCAACCGAGGCATACGATTTATTTTTATACTCAATCGGATGATTGGCATTTTCTAAATCAACCATCGCCATATCGCATAAAAAAAATGCTTTGTCAAACAAAAAGATGAGGGGATTGTAAAATTAAAAAATTTATTGCAAAACGTTGCTTGCGGCAAAAAGAACCTGTTTCGGATCCATATTTTGTACCAAAACCGCAACAAAAACCGGATAAAGTTGTTCACATTCATTGACGGCAATTTCAACCATTTGTGAAAGCTTGCTTTCAAAATCGGCATCTGCCACGTCGGCAATGACGGAATGTTTGAAAATCGGTAAATCATGTGCCGTCCAATATGAAAAATGCCCGAGCCACAAATTTTCGTTGACAAGTGCCAAAAGCTCAAAAATCCGACTTTTGTCGCAAGTCTTATTTTCAATATTGACAAAGCAGGACATATGCAGGCACTTCAAACGCTCTTCCCAAGCGAAAAACAGCAGCATATTATCCCATTTGCCCTTCAGCTCAACGACAATTTCATTTGCTCCGCGACGCTCTAAATCAAACGACTTTTGCCCGAAGATATTTTCTAAAATATCAATCGGATTGGTGCCCTGAAAATTTAATGCCGTTTGTAACAACTTTTTTTACCTTTTTTAACAAATCACCTCAAAGCATAGCAATCAGGCGAGTCGCGCGCAACAGACATGATAAAGTTGTGCAACAAAAAAAATATTTTTTTTATTTTCAAAAAAAATATATCAGAAATTCAATATATTAAAAATCAGGCGGTGAACAAAATTATTTTTCATGTGGATTATTTTTAAGCTCTTAATATACTTTTAATACTTCGATTAAAAATAAATGAGGAAAGTTTTTGTTATGTCAGGTTTGACCTATCCCGAAATTTCACCCGTGATGCTCAGCATCGGACCGATTGATATCAGATGGTATTCACTTGCTTATCTCTTCGGTATCATTGCGGCATGGATTTTAATTATTAAAAATGTCAAAAAGTACAATCTTGACCTGACGCGTGCGCAACTTGATGATATGATTTTTAATATCACACTCGGCATTATTTTGGGCGGGCGGATTTTTTATGTTTTGTTTTACAATTTTGAGATGTTTTTATCCTCTCCTTTGGAAATTTTTGCGCTTTGGCACGGCGGCATGTCTTTTCACGGCGGTCTTGTCGGGGCGATTTTGGGCATTTATTACAGCGCACGCAAAACAAAACATCCGTTTTTGATGCTTTCTGATTTAGCAGCGCTTTATACGCCTATCGGGCTTTTTTTGGGCCGGCTTGCAAACTTTGTCAATGATGAACTTTGGGGGCGCGTCAGCGATGTGCCGTGGGCTGTTAAATTTCCAAACGGAGGCTATTTACCGCGCCACCCGTCGCAAATTTATGAGGCGCTTTTGGAAGGCGTGTTGCTTTTTGCTCTTTTGAATTTTTTGTGGCGTTTTAAGTGTGTGCGCGAAAAAAACGGCGTGATTTCAGGCGTTTTTCTTGCGTTTTATGCACTTTGCCGCATTTTAATCGAAAATTTTCGCGAGCCGGACGGACAACTCGGCTTTATCTTCGCTCATATCACGATGGGTCAGATTTTGTCTTTGCCGTTTTTGGTTGCGGGAATTTTGATTGTTGTTTATGCCTGCCGTAAAAATTTAAGCAAAACGGCTTGAACGGCGCGTTTTTTTGCCGATTTCCATTTCTTCGCAAAAAGTCATATTTTGTGTAAATTTATATTTTTGGCGGAAGTTTTCATGCATCCGAAGCAAAACGGCTTTGGCATTGGCATCGCTTCTGCGCTTTTCCGAAACAACCGGCGTAATGGTGAGTTTTATGGCCTTTTTCTTCAATGATACAAATTCGGTTGAAGCGATTAAGCGGCGAATATTTTCCATCATTTCATAGGTCTGCCGGACGTCTGAATTAAAAAACACAAGGCAAAATTCGCTTCGGCTTAAACGATAAATTTCAGCATCCGGCTCCAGGCTTTGAAGCTTGATTAAAATCATTTTGACAAATAAATCCGTTTGATGCGAGCCGAAAACTTTGAGCAACTTGGCATAATTGTCGATGTAGAAAAAAGAGATACTGTATTTGGGCGGAAATTTTTTGATCTCATCTCGTTCAAACAAATGCGGCGAGGCAACCTTGCTTATCGGATCGATATAATATTCATAAATCGCCTGATAGATGTTTGATATCAAAAAAATACCGCTTGCGGCCACAAAATAAATCACAAAACTTTTGACATCATCAAAAAACAATACTGCGCAAAATACGCCAATCATTGCAAAAAACAATCCGCTTTGCTTAAATGAGGGAAAAGCACTTAATTTTGCAAGGCAGAACACAAAGCACAAAAGCCAGCATATAATAATCGATATATCAAAAAACGACTCAAAACCTTCAAATACGGTTACGGGCGTATTTTCAATTAACATCGGAGGTAACAACATTAGTACAAGATGATAAAAACTGATTTTTTCAGACTTGATAAAAAAAATAAAACCGAGATAAAGCGGCACAAGCAAAAGTACAATATCGTCAAGTATGGCTTTTTGCGGCATTTGAGGTGAAATTTTACGCAAAAAATTGAGCGTTACGTAAAGCAAAAATAAAAACACCGAAAACAAAAGGTCTTTTTTATCTTTTTTTACAAGGAAAAAAGCGGCATTCATAAATGTCAAAACATAAAAAAACGTGTTTAAAAAAGGCGCCTTAATTTGCAAAGAATCCTGCGCGGTCACGCTTATCATTGCAACCGCAAAAAGCAAAAATGCGGGCAGATACGATGTTTTGACTGCCGAAAACAATTTTAAGATAAAAGACAACAAAAAATCTCCGTTTTTCTCTTTTCAATCGGAATATAGCGCAAAAATCTTTAAATTTTATTGACGCATTTTAAAATAGAGCTGTCCCCGTACGAATAAAAGCGATATTTTTCTTTAATCGCGTGTGCATAAGCATTTTTCATCGTATCCGTGCCGGCTATTGCACAAATCAGCATAAAAAGCGTCGATTTCGGCAGATGAAAATTTGTGATAATCATATCAATGATTTTGAACTTGTACCCCGGCGTGATAAAAATATCCGTTTCGCCGCAAAACGGGTGCAAAACGCCTTTGTCATCAGATGCACTTTCAAGAAGCCTTAAAGACGTTGTCCCGACTGCGATAATCCGACGGCCTTGTGCCTTGGCGAGATTGATGCGTTCAGCCGATTCCTGAGATATCATACCGAATTCGGCATGCATTTTGTGATCTTTTGTGTCATCGGTTTTGACGGGCAAAAAAGTTCCCGCCCCGACATGAAGTGTTAAAAATACGCGCTCCACCCCTTTTTCGTCCAATTTTTTTAAGATATTGTCCGTAAAGTGCAAGCCGGCCGTCGGTGCGGCGACGGCACCTTCTGTTTTAGCATAAACGGTCTGATAATCTTCTTTATCATTATAAGGAGACCAAAGCCCTTTTTGAGGCCTGTCGCGCTTGATATAAGGCGGCAGGGGCATTGAACCGTATTTTTGCAAAAGTGCGCCCAAATCATCAGCCTCGCACAAAAATTTTATCAAAACGCCGTCCTGCCCGTTTTTTTGCAAAACTTCTGCCTTAAAAGTCGATTCGTCGCATGAAATATCAGCTGTATAGAAGGTTATGACATCGCCTTCTTTCAAACGTTTGGCGTTTTTGATAAAACTGTGCCACGAAAGTCCGTCTTCGATATGATAAAGCGTCACTTCAAGGAGTGCATCGCCCTTTGCGCCGTAAAGTCTGGCCGGAATAACTTTTGTATCGTTAAAAACGAGTACATCGCCTTTTTGCAAAATATCCGGCAAATCATAAAAATGCCGATCGACTATATTTTTGCCGTCCGACAAATCCAAAAGACGCGAATGATCGCGGGGTTTTGCGGGTTCTTTGGCAATCAGGTCTTTATCTAAATCAAAATCAAAAATATCAACGCGCATGGTTCGTTCTTTCAAAATATTTGAGCGACTTATAATGCATCATTTGCATTTAAGCAAGCAAAATCTTGCAAAAAAAACGCGTTAGGCAAAAAAAATTTGCGTTTTGTCAAAAAAAGTGCTTGCAATCGGTTAAAAAATGGTGTATATTTCGTTCATAATTGGTTAATTTCGTATATTTGGAGAATTTGTAAAATGGTTGAAACAGAAAAAACTGAGGGCATGACAGTGAAACTTGCGATTGGCATTGTTTTCGAGGGTCCGTCAAATCCTCGCTATCAAGAGGCGGTTGAATTGATTAAAAGCAATCCGCAGGCACATCAAATTTATATGCAAACGGCAAAAGAGATGGGCATAAAGGCCGACATTGAGCTTGATGAAGCTGCAGCAAAGACGGCTCAGCCCAAAACGCCGAAAAAAGATAGTAAACTTGATGCCGTTGCGCCGTCAGCTCCGGCTTCTGCTATGAGCGCGAAAGAAGCTTATGATATTTTGGTCAATTCAGACAAATCCCATCCGGATTATGCCGTCGCTTTGAGGGTTATTCAAGGTGATGCTGCCCTTATGGCCGAATATAAAAAGTTTTTGGAAAATCAGCAAAAAGAAAAAGAAGAGTTTTCTCTTGTCAAAAAGATGGAAGATCTCGCAAATACATACGAGTCTAATCGTGAAAGACTTCAAACATATTCGAAGGAATACAAGGTTAATATTTACGGCAAAAGAACAAGAAATGGGCAAGGCAAGGCTGATGCAAACGATAAGACGCCTTCTCATTGGACTTATATTAAAAATGTTGTCGATATTTACGCCACGGATGATGATGGCAAAACGGTTGTTGATGACAAGGGCAGTCCCGTTTTATTAACGCCGGAAGAAAAAAATGAGTGGATGTCACTTGTTTTCAAAAAGGCTAAAGATGCCGCTTATATTGAGCTTTTGACAGATGAAAAATTTGCAAAATTGTCTGATGATGAGGCGATGAAACTCTTCAGAGATAAAACTGATGAAAATGTTCAGGAAGAACTGGCCGAAGCCGTCGTTGCCACAGCCGTCAAACTTCCTGAAAATTCAGAAGTTCAGGTCGGCAGTCCGAAATTTTTTGAGCAAGTTGCCGAATCTTCTGACGGTGCAAAGAAGATGTTGAATGAGTTCATTGAAGCGCTTAAAGCAATTGATGCCGAAGAAATAGAAGATCGTATCAAAAATAAAACAAAAGAACAAATTCAAAAAATCAAAAAGATTTATGCCGAAAAAAGAGATGCCGTCCTCAAAAAATATAAAGGCAAATTCGGTATCAATCCGACCATGATTTTGTTCAGCACTTCACACCTTGCAACAGAAGAAGAAAGAATTGCAAAAGAGTTTTTCAATGCGGCTGATGATGCTCAAAAACGCGCCGAGAAGGCAACATCTGAAAAAGTCAAGGCAAAGTACGCTGAAATTAAAGAAAAATTTAATGCAACCGGTAAATACATTAATGAAAGAATTAAGGGTTTAGAAAAACAAGCGGAAGATGTTTCAAAGGGCAAATATTTCCGCTGGGTTAAACCGACAATTGTCAAAATTGTAGAAAAAGTTAAGCCGGTTGTTGAAGAAGCTCCGAAAGCAATAATTAAAGGATTTAAGGTCAATCGCGGTCAAATGGCTGTTGATGCGCTGGCTTCATTTGCGTTGTCTGCAAGCGGATTCGGTGCTGCGGCACTTGGTTTGTACGGCGGACTTATGGCAGCCAGAGGCTGGGTTGCACCTGTTTGGGCTGAAGCCAGAGAAATGAAGCTTAAAAGCAAAGAAGAAGGTCAAAAACCGCTCAGCTTTGTCAAACGCCTTAAAGCGGCCAGTGCCAAATTGAAAGATACCGAAAAATACAACCGCAAAGGCTGGATGACCACAGCTTTATCTGCGGCCGTATTTGTACCGCTTGCGACAGCGGCAGCTTTAAGTGGCGGTGCATTGCCTGTTTTGGGTGCGGCTGCATTGATGCCTGTCATTAAAGCCGGTATTTCGACTTTGGTACAAAGCAATGAAACTGTTCATGCTTATGCGGCCTATCGCAAAAACAAAGAAGACGAAAACCTCAAAAAAGCCTTTAAGGCAGAAAGAAGAGGGTTGGCTTGGGGTCTTGTTGCATCTGTGGCCGGTCAGTTTTTGGGTGCAAAACTCAGAGGTATTTTCAATCACGACAATCCGGAAACGAACATTGCAGGTGAGCCGCGCACACCAACTCCCACTGTTCCGGCAGAGCAACCCCAGACGGATACCGTTGTAACTCAGCCGGCAGATACGCTTGGTACAGAGCCTCAGGTAGAACCTGATCCGAAACCTGAACCTCAACAAGAAACTGTTGTTCCTGAGGGACCTGTTGTTCCGCACTTCCCCAAAGAGTGGAATAAAGAGATGGGTATTAGTTATAAGCAGTTCACCACATTACTCAAAAAAATGGAAGGCTCTCTTGTTGATGCTGAAGGCAAGAATGTCACATTAGACAGAGCGTATCAGAATTTAACAGATGAAATTATGAAAAAGCACTTTAATGGTTTTACACGAGAACAAGTTTTGTATCGTTACAACAGGTTGAGTGTTTTTGATAGAACTGCACGTGACTTAGGTGAGTTTTTAAGAGAAAATCCGGAGGGCAAACCATTTAGCAAATACAACAGCCAACTGGAACCTTTGATGAGATTACTTGGTTGTGGTGAGGAGCCGACGGAAGAACAAAGTGCCGGTATTCGTATTTTACTCAATGAAAAGAATTTTGATGAAATATTGAGCAAAGGTACACGCAACGTTGAAGATACAGGGTCGACATTAGCTGATGGCTGCGAGGCAAATAGGTTTAAGTGGCGCAAAATTGTTCAGGTCATCAAAAAAGCTGCTGAGGAACAGCCTAAGGAGCCTGTTACCCCTGTTGCTCCGAGAATGGCACAGCCGATTCTTGAAACGAAGGCAGGCGGGCTGGTCGGTGAACCTCCTGCGCCGGTAACCCCGATGCCCGAGCAAGAGGTTTCAATCGGTGTCGTTAATTCCTCAACCGGTGATGCCGAGTCGGCTTACACGGGTGAGGGAACCATTGTACAAAAGGATGTAACCACGACAAAGAGCGGTAAAAATATTATTAACGCCAACGGGTATGATGTAATAACGGACATAATAACGAAAATGTATGACGGTTATAAATAACTTATCCGCTTATTCTTAAAAACACAAAGCCCATCGGTATATGTCGGTGGGTTTTTTGTTCTGTTCATGTCAGCTTATCTTAAAGCCTTTTAAACTGTTCATTTTTGTATCTTTAAAGTTGCAAAAAGCATCGAAGTGCTTAATATAAAAGCAGTTTTTATTTATTTTTAGGAGATTTATAATATGCCTTTAATTTCGATGCGTCAAATTCTTGACCATGCCGCTGAGAACGGATACGGCGTTCCGGCTTTCAACATCAATGATATGGAACAGGTGATTGCTGTTTTGCAGGCCGCACGCAAGGTCAACGCCCCCGTGATTTTGCAAACATCAACGGGTGCCAGAAAATTTGCCGGTGACCCGATGATTCGCCACATGGTGCAAGCAGGTGTTGAGATGTTTCCGGAACTCCCGATTTGTATTCACCAAGACCACGGCTCTTCGGTTGATATTTGCCAAAGTGCCATTGTCAACGGTTATACATCGGTGATGATGGACGGCTCTTTAGAGTCTGACGGCAAAACCCCCTCGTCATATGAATATAATGTTCATGTTACAAAAGAAGTTGTGGCCAGAGCACACGCTGTCGGCGCATCTGTTGAGGGTGAACTTGGTGTTATCGGTTCACTCGAAACAGGCAAAGGCGATAAAGAAGACGGGCACGGCGCTGAAGGCACGATTGATAAAAAACGTTTGGTCACCGATCCTGATGAGGCTGCAAAATTTGTTGCCGAAACAAATGTGGACGCTTTGGCTGTGGCTGTCGGCACATCACACGGCGCATACAAATTCACCAGAAAGCCTGACGGCGAAATTTTAGCCATTGACGTGATTGAAAAAATCCATAAAAAATTGCCGAACACACACATGGTGATGCACGGGTCTTCTTCCGTTCCGCAAGAATTGCAAGACCTTATCAATGCTTATGGCGGCGCAATCCCTCAAACATACGGTGTGCCGGTTGAAGAAATCGTGAGAGGCATTAAATCAGGTGTTCGCAAAGTCAATGTTGACACGGACTGCCGTATGGCCATCACAGGCGCCATCAGACGCTTGTTTGTTGAGGCTCCGAAAGAATTTGACCCGCGCAAATATTTGAAGCCGGCGATTGAAGAAATGCAAAAAGTTTGCGAAGCACGCTATATTGCATTCGGTGCGGCAGGTCATGCCGACAAAATCAAAGTCGTTCCTTTGTCTGAAATGGCAAAGAGATACTAAGCCGATTTTATCAAAAAAAAACTGCGCATCAATCGTGCGCGGTTTTTTTTGTTATAAAAAAGCCCGCGTTTGATAAAACGAGGGCTGTTAAATGATTTTGCCTGAAATCGATTATCTTGAGTAGAACTCGATAACAAGGTTCGGTTCCATCATTGCGGCATACGGAATGTCAGCAAACTTCGGAACATAAGTGTATTTGGCCGTCAATTTTTTGGTATCGACTTCCAAATAATCAGGCGTATCTCTTGTTTGAGATTCAACAGAAGCAATCACCATCGCCATTGATTTTGATTTTTCTCTGACTTCAACAACATCACCGACTTTAAGCATATAAGAAGGAATGTTGACCTTTTTACCATTGACGGTCACATGGCCGTGATTGATAAATTGACGTGAAGCAAAAACAGTCGGCACAAATTTTGATTTGTACACAATGTTATCAAGGCGTGACTCGAGCAAACCGACCAAGTTTTCAGCGGCGTCACCCGTACGACGAATTGCTTCGGCATAATATTTGCGGAATTGCTTTTCCGAAATATTGCCATAATATGTCTTCAACTTTTGTTTTGCAGACAATTGTGTGCCATAGTCAGACAATTTTTTTCTTTTCTGGCCATGCTGACCCGGTGCATAATTTCTTTTATTAATCGGGCTGTTGGCCTCACCCCAAAGGTTGACACCATAGCGGCGTGAGGGTTTTTTCTTTGCAGAAACGATACTTTTCATAAAATTTTTCCTTTTTGTTTTGTTAAAATTATTGTCCCGATAGTCATAAACATCAATCTACGACGGGATTTATTCAATCCGCATTCTCGGAAGTAAGGCGCAATATAATATAAAAAAAACGGCTTGTCAACGAAAAATAAACCAAAACACCAAAAAACGCCACGGAAAATACCATGGCGTCGTAGGAGTTATGAAAAAATAAATTTGATTTTAGTTTTTTTAAGCCGTTTCATCGTCGGAAGAACCTTCCGCCGGCGCACCGGCCATGATATCGGGCAGAATCCCGATGGCTTTTTTACGCTTTAATTTGTTAACAAACTTAATCGAGCGTTGTGCATCCCATTTTTTCTTGCCTTCTTCATGCTGAAAAATCTGTTTGTACACTTCAATCGCCTGATCAAACTCCGAAAGCTTGGTCAAACATGATGCCAAACCGTCATAAAGTTTGTGGTGATATCTGCCGCCGACAAAAGTCTGTGCCTTCTTGTAGCATTTTAAAGCGTCCTTAAATTTAAACTGTTTCTGATAAACAAAGCCGATGGAAATCCATGCTTGAATTTCAGAGCTGTTCAAATTCAAAATTCTTGTAAAACATTTCAAAGCCGATTCGTTGTCCCCCATCAGCTGATAGGTGACACCGATACCATTCCATGCCTTGACATTGCCTTTATCTGAAGATAATACCTTTTTGAAAAACGCAATCGAGCGGTCGTATTGCTTCAATTTTTGAAGCGTGACTGCGATGCTTAAAAGGGTTTGAGCATGTTTCGGATCAATTTTAATAGCCTGTTCCAAAACATCCAATGCCTCTTTGAACATAAACAAATGTTGCAATGCAATTGCCTTGCCGTTTAAGGCTTCAAGTGATGTCGGATCTGTTTTGTAGGCCGTTTCAAAGCATTCGATTGCTTCTTTGTAAAGACCGCGCATTGAAAGCGTTACGCCCTTGTTGTTTAAGACCTCAACAGATTTCGGATTAATTTGAAGCGCCTTATCAAAACATTCCACCGCCTCGGTGTATTTACTCATCTTTTGATAAGCAAAACCCTTTGAATTAATTGCCTTCCAAGAATCCGGCTGCTCTCTGATAGCTGTATCAAAATGCTCAATCGCTTCACGATACATACCGGCATCTAAAAGTTCCTGCCCCCTTTTGTAGGCATTATTTTCATTAACATTTACCATTTTTTTTAATTTTCCTTACTGGGTTGATAATAATTTTAGAATCGCAAGATACAATAAAAAGGAGCCTGTGTCAATACCTTACCTTTAAAAAACATGTCATATATTTCGATCACGTTTCTTTTGATGAAAGATAGCGCTGAGCTTCAATGGCAGCCATGGCGCCCGTTCCTACGGCCACAACGGCCTGACGATAAATTTTATCCTGCACGTCACCTGCGGCAAAAACGCCCTCAACATTTGTAGCCGTGCTTTTTGGTTTTGTAATGATATAACCGTCTTCATCAAGCGCAATGTATTTTTTAAATAGTTCCGTATTGGGTTTGTGTCCGATGGCCAAAAATACGCCGGCGACATCAATTGATTTTCGCTCGTCGGTCAAAACGTTTTTAATTTTGATGCCTGAAATATTTTGACCGCCGATAAATTCTTCGACAACGCTGTTCCAAACAATTTCAATCTTTGTGTTTGTAAACAAACGTTGTTGCAAAATAGAATCTGCCCGCAACAAATCCCGCCGGTGAATAAGATAAACTTTGCTTGCAAAATTTGTCAGATAAAGTGCTTCCTGAGCCGCAGAATTACCGCCGCCGACAATTGCCACCGGTTGATTTTTGTAAAAAAATCCGTCACAGGTGGCACAGGTTGAAATGCCTCTGCCGATGTATTGTTTTTCAGTTTCGATATTGAGCCATTTTGCCGATGCACCGGTTGAAATAATCAAACTTTTTGTTTTACAACAATTGCCGTTTTCGGTGCTTAAAACAAACGGACGCGTGCTTAAATCAACTTCCGTGACTTTATCATTGATGATTTTAACGCCGAAATTTAAGGCTTGCTCGTGCATCCTGCTCATCAGTTCGGTGCCGGTGACGGCTCTCGTATAGCCCGGAAAATTTTCGACACTTGCCGTCATTGTCAGTTGTCCGCCGACATCAAAACCCGAAATCATCACCGGCTCCAATCCGGCACGTGCCGCATAGATACCGGCCGTATAACCCGCCGGACCGGAGCCGATAATGATTAAATTTGCAATGTATTCTGCCATTTTTTTTCTCCTTTTATTTATATAAAGATAAATTGATAAAATTAAACCCCCGACATCAAATCGGGGGTAAAATAAAGCACTAGTCAGTATCCGACAAGGTGTATCGACCTCTGCTGAAGACATACCTTTGCTTGACGCGCGGGCCGACCATAACGTAAAC
The DNA here is from genome assembly GCA_902785935.1 of uncultured Pseudomonadota bacterium. Lineage (GTDB taxonomy): Bacteria > Pseudomonadota > Alphaproteobacteria > RF32 > CAG-239 > UBA1254. The sequence continues at coordinate 79,563 of CADAAN010000003.1, read as the reverse complement.
ATCGCCCGTTGAAGCATCAATGTCCCAATTGCCGCCGAATCCCTCAAATGATATGACTTTTTCAAGCCTTTCACCCAAGCGATAAATGGCGTATCTGTCATCATCGTCTTCCGTCACAATCAGGTTGCCGACACTTGTGACCACCGTTTCAATAACGGGGCCTAAGCGCACAAGTTCCGCCTTTGTGTCTTTTTGCACTAAGGCAAAAAGGAGTGTGTTATGGCGACCTGCCCAGAAAATCATATAGCTCTTTGCTTTAAGCAAAGGCTCAAGGGCACAGCGCCTGAAGTTAAGGTATCCGTCAGGGGCATAGACCATACCTTTGTAGATAAAAGCACGCTCGGAGGGCAAACCGACCTCGATAAGCTCACTTTTGCTTACAAAGCCTTTATGCTCACCCTTGGCGATGTAAAGGTTTGTGATGTCACCGCCGTGCATGGCGCCGCTCAAAATGCAAACAGCCTCATCAGGCAGTGTGCAACCTTCATCTTTTCGGCTGATAAGCTCTTGATAAGCATCAAGCAGCTTTTGCGAAGGCTCTCCGTAATCTTTGGGATGACACAGGAGCTTGTAACTCAAATCCCTCACGGTTTCGGATTTAGCGGGTTCATACCTGACAATTTTGCAGGCAAATGCTTGTGCGGCAACAAGCTCAAGCACGTTACCATCCAAGAGATACACGTCATGACCGATATTATAAATACCGACACTGACGGGTTCCATCTTAACGGCATTTCCGAGTTCTCTCAGCTTGCCGTTTTCAAACGCATAAATCGTTTGATCTTTTTGAATCAACTTCTTCATATTAAATAATTTTATGATGATTATACAAAAAACTTTCTTTGAGATTCTTAGTCTACACAAATTAACTAAATTTGTCAAGAATTTTTTCAATCTTTTTCAAACAAAGCCACGACTTCGCTGTGATCTGAATATACAAATTGATCGACAAACGTGATTTTTTTCAAGACAAAACCGGCTTCAATCAAAACTTTTGCATCACGGCAAAACGTGCCGACATTGCATGAAACGGCGATGATTTTTTTTGGCTTTTTACCTTCTTCGATTCGGGCAATTTTTCTGACTTGTTCAAGCGCACCGGCACGCGGTGGGTCAAACAAAATGACATCAAAATTTTCAAGTTCGGAAGCCTCAAACGGATATAAAAAGAGATTTTTTTGTTTAATTTCGATATTTTGAATCATTTGCGTATGAACGGATTTTTGAAAACCCTCTAAAAGCGACGGACTGATATCAGCGGCCAAAATTTTGCTTTTTTCGAGATTGCTGAGCGCGTATGAAAACGTGCCTATACCGCAAAATAAATCCGCCATTTTGCCCCTCGTATTGCCGATATATCTCAAAGCTGTGTCAATCAAGGCCTTTTCGCCCTCTTTCGAGGCTTGTAAAAAATCTCCGGGCGAAATCAAAACGCGTCTTTCTGCAATATCAATAAACGGCGCTGATTTTTGCACGATTGTTTCAGCTGTTTGCATATGCTTCAAACGATATGAAAAACGAATAATATCATCGTTTTGAGCCATAAAGTCGGCAATTTCCGTGCGATGGTTGTATGAAAGTGCAATGTCTGCCTCTAACACGACATCAAGTCCGTTTTGCGCTTCTGTCACGAGCAAATCGCCGTCTAAAATTTGCTCGCTTGCAAACTTTTTGCCTTTAAGTTTTTTTGTAACGGCAATGGTACATAAACGCGCTAAAAATGCACGAAAATTTTCAAGATTTTGATTGATTTTCGGGGTTAACATCAAACAGTTTTGAATATCGACAATACGGTGACTTTGATTTTCGTTAAATCCGAATATGAGCTTGTTTTTTTGAAGATGAAAGGCAAATGCCGCGCGTCTTCTGAACCCGTCCGATATAAAAATCGGCGTTTCAAAAATATCCTCAAGCGAGCCTAAATTCTGTTCTAAAATTGATAAAACAACATTTTTCTTTTGTTTTTGATAGTCGCTTAAAGATAAATCTCTGAAGCGGCATCCGCCGCAATTTTGATTTAAGGCACAACCCATTTTATTCCTCCATATGGCTTGTTTCAATCCCGTCGAGGAGCGAAATTTCTTCTTCTTCTTCGCGAGCAAAAACAGGGTGAACTTGTTCTTTTTGAGGCTGTTTTGAGGCAAGACCCTGTGCAATTTGCGGCTTGTAAAGTTCTACGCGATTGCGGCCTTGCTCTTTGGCATAATACATGGCATCATCAGCCATTTTAATCATTACACCGACATCATCAGAAATCCCCGACGGGGCGACGCCGATACTGACCGTCCACGTTACAGGTGTGCCGTTTTCACTGTAAACGACGGCGCTTGAGACGGCATCTTTTAATCTGAGTGCAACCATCTGAGCGATGTCGGCCGTAACATTGTTTAAAAACACGACAAATTCTTCACCGCCGTATCGCGCAACAATATCATCCGGCCTCAATGAGCGTTCAAGCGTATGTGCCAGTTCGATTAAAACTTTGTCGCCTGTTTTATGGCCGAATTGATCGTTGATGTTTTTGAAATAATCCGCGTCAATCATCAAAATGGCAAAATTTTGAGAGAATTTGTGGGCTTGATCGATTTTCGTCTTAACATTTTTTTCAAAATATCGCCTGTTATAAATCGCCGTTAAGGGATCATGATTGACCTGATTAAGCAAGGCATTTTCGCGCAATTTTCGTGCCGTAATATCCTGAAATGCACAATAAAGCGCCATACTGCCCTGATAGCTGATTGTGTTGGCTGAAACCATAAGCCAAAAAGGTGTTTCACCGATGGCTGTTTTGACCAATATTTCAAAATCCTGCACCTTTGCCAAATGCTCAAGCTTTTCAAAAAGCAGTTTCCGATTGTCGGCATCAACAAATAAATCTTTGAAATGATAACGCGAAAGTTCCGCTAAATTGAGCTCAAAAAGCTTCAAAGCATTGTGGTTGGCAAAAACAATAGAATCGTCGGTTAATTTTGAAATCAAAATCGGAAACGGCGACAGCTGAATAATATCTTCAATATCTTGCTGTGTTTTAATCAGATTTTCCTCGGTCAATGCTTTTTCTTCATTTAAAAAATGCATGGCTATCATAAAGTAAGAAGCGGATAGTATTAAAATCAGCCCGAGCGTAAAAATAAAATTAGTCGGAATGCCTAAAAACAAATAAAGACCGATTTGCTCAATAAAACCAAAAACAGCAAGCGCCGCTAAGATATGTCCCGTATGTTTTTTTAAGTTAGTTTGTGATATAAAACTTAAAAAAAGGTATAAAAAGCCGATTAAAGGCAAAACGGTGCCGACGTTGATATACATTTGTTCGCTTTTTGCAATAAATACCGTATAAAGACTGAGCAAAACGCCGCATGAAATAAAAACAAAGATAATCGTTAAGGATAACTTTTGTTGTAATAAAATTTCGGATGATGCCATCAAAAACAAAATCGTTACGCATACCATCATCAAAAGTTTTAGGGTTGTCAAAACCTCAATAGAAACACCGGTTGAAATGAAAAAAGCGTACTGACTTACAAAACCTGCTGTCATAAAATAAATCAAAAGTCCGAAAAAAAATTCTTTCAAACCCGTTGATATCTTACTTTTCGGAGTAAAAAAAGTTGCAAAACCCAAAAATGCAAGTGCTGATATCCCAAATAAAAATGATGTCAGTTCATTAAAAAAACTCAAAAATAACATGCGCCATGCCTCTTTTTATAACCTGTCTTGCTCAAATATTAACAATAATCATTAAAATTTTTATTAAAATGAAAAAAACAGGTGCATCTTTTTTTTAAATCTTGTATAGTAAGGCAAAACGTTTTTCATTTATCGTTTAAGGAAATATACATGAAACATTCTTTTCGTGAGCATTACGGGCAAAAATTCTACTTAAATACAGATACTGTTCCTGCCAAAAGTACAAACAGATTTTCGCCGCTTATCTTATTTTTCGGCTTTATTTTCGGGGTACTCTTTTTCGTATGCGGTTTTTATTTGCTTACAAGCGGGACGCTTTCCGGTACAACAGATCTTGATACGATAGCTTCCGGATCAATGATTAAGCCCTATACTTTGGTGTCAACCGAAACATTCGGGATGATATTATTGATACTGGGCGCAGGACTGATTTTAGCATCAACCTTTTTTGATTTGCGTTTTAAGGTTATCAGCTTTGACGGTATTAACATTTCTGTACAAGATTTTCCGTTTTTAGGTCATGCTCATACGTTTGAAGAAAAGCTGGCCAATTACAAAGGTGTGCGTTTAAGACTTAAATTCTGTCAGTACGGAATTTTTACAAAAAACAAGTTTATTATTGAACTTTATCATGAAGATCCGTCAAAAATTGTACCACTTTATATTTCAACCAGTCCTAAAAAGGTACGTAATCTATGGCGCAAATATGCGGTTGAATTTTGTTTGCCGCCCATTCACATTTCTGACAAAGGGATGGTTTCGCACAGCGTTCAGGATATGGAAAAATCTTATGTTGATGTGGTCAAAAGCTGGCATTTACCCCCAAACTTTTTATCAAACAAAACACATTCTCAGGATTTTATCGTTAAGCAAAAAAAAGATAAAAAAATGATTAAAATGCGTCATCCGATTTATGACTTTTATTCAAACTTAAATGTTGCCGTTATTGTTCTGATGGGTGCACTTTTTTGCTATGCAGCGTACAATCATAATATTTTAATGCTTTACTTACCGACTTATTTGATACTGGCATTTTATACTGTCTTGATTGTGCTTGTGATTTTTGCTTACATCAATTTAACGATGCGGGATATCTTGTTAATACACAACGGCAAAATCATTGTTTTTCGAAAAATTCTCGGTATTTCGTATCAGGATAACATTATTCCGTATACAAAACTCAAGGGAATTGATATATCTTATACGCCGACGACGGATCGCTATGCCATCAATTTATTGACCAATAAAAACGTGGTTGTTGTGTTTAATAAACTGCATGTTGATGACCTACGTTGGATCAGAGGATTTTTGGCCGGTGAAATAACTCAATAAAATTGATTGATAAATTCAAAAATTGTTTTATATTAGATTTAAACTTAAATACTTAAAAAGGAAAAAAATATGGCAAAACAAGTTCAAAAAAATAAAAAAACCACTCAAAAAGCATCAACCTCAGTCAAAAAAGTTGATGTAAAAGCAAAATCTTCAGCTCGTCCAAAAAAAGAGATTAAACCGATGGTTGATGATGCAGCCGTAGATGCTTTTATTATGGAAGTTGATGATGAAGTCAAAAATGATAATTTTAAGGCATTTTTTAATAAATACGGTTTATTTATCATTTTATTTGTTGCCATTGTTTTAAGTGCGACGGTCAGTTTTGAAACGATTAAAAACTGGCGCAACAATCAATTTAAAGCAAAAACGGATACTTATTTGGCGGCTAATTCTGCTTCAACGCCTGAACAAACACTTGCCGCGCTTGAAAAAGTTGCTTCCGGAAATTATGGTATTTACAGCGAACTTGCACGTATCCAAATTGCAGATGTCCTGTTTGATGAAGGCAAAGACGAAGATGCGCTTAATATGCTTGAATCGCTTGCCGCGAATGATGAATTGAATCCTCGCGTACGCAATTTAGCATCGGTTAAACTGGCCGCACGCAAAGTTGATACAGCATCATTTTCTGAAATTGAAGTGCTTTTGACACCTGTTATCGCTTCAGATGATGCATGGGCTCCGATTGCTAAAGAATATTTAGCTTTATCTGCTATTCAAGACGGACAAGGCGAAAAAGCGCGTGAACTTTATCAGGAAATTTTGCAAGACAGTCGTACATCCGATGAATTTCGTACGCGTATTCAAGATATGATGTCGGCAATTTCGGATATTACCCCCGAAAGGTAACGATAAATGCCAAATTTCAAACACATATTACTTGCAGGAACGGCGGTTTTAATGACCGCCTGCTCGCTGTTTTCAAGCGACAAAAAACTGCCTCAAGGTGAAAGATTGTCTATAATAGAAGCAAAAGATGATGCGTTAGCACAAACAAAGGCTAAAGGTGTCATTAAGATTTCAGAGCCTCAAGACATTCAAGGATATTATCAAATCGGTGGAAATGAGGCGCATCGCATCGGCAATATCAAAGTGTCCAAAAATATGGAAGAGGTGTATCGTGTGTCGTTTGAACATGGTGCATCAAAGCAAAATTTGATTTTGGCACATCCCGTGATTGACAACAATTTGCTTTATATGCAAAATGTCGAAGGTACGATTTATGCCTTTGATTTGAAAAATGGTGAACGTGTTTTTAAGCAAAAACTTAAATCGCTGAACAAAAACGATGCCGAAAGCACCTCAAACGGGGCAGGTTTGGCGGCAGGAAAGGGCAGAATTTATGCCTTGACGGGTTTTGGAGGTGTTTTTGCACTTGACGGCTTAAACGGTGATGTGATTTGGCGCAAAGATTTGGCTACGCCGATTCGCACCTCACCTACCTTGGCAAGGGATAAACTTTTTGTGCTTACGATTGACAATCATCTTTATGCCTTAAACGTTGCTGACGGTTCTGAAATTTGGCAATACAGTGTCAGCAGTGAAGATACTGTCTTAGCAGGCGGTGCAAGCGGTGCTTATGATCAAGAAAGCGAAACTTATATCACGGCCTTTTCAAATGGTGAATTAACGGCCTTTAATGCGCGAATCGGTTATCCTGTTTGGTCGGTAGATATGGCACAAGTATCTGACTTTGGTGCCTCAACGGGCATTAATTCGCTCAAAGCATCACCGGTGATTGATAAAAAAATGGTGATATCTGTAGGTCCGACCAACACCAGTGCCATTGATTTGACAAGTGGTGATATTTTATGGCGCCGTTATATCTCCGGATCTCAAACACCAATTGTTGATCAAGAGGTGATTTATCTTATAAGTGATGCTCAAACACTTGTCGCACTTAATCAAAATGACGGCACGATTCTTTGGCAGGTTGATGTGCTTGAAAAGCTTAAACGAAAAGAACGTGCAGAAATTATCTTAAGTGGTCCTCTTTTGGTCGGCGGCAAATTGATGATAACGGCTTCAAATGGTATGATTTATCTTTTCAAAGCGCAAAATGGCACTTTAGAAGCTGAAATCAACACAAATGAAGACTTATCCTTTGCACCGATTGTGGCGCAAAAAAATATCGTTTTTACAACAGACAACGCCAAATTGTTGGTTTACAAATAAGGGGATAAGATGGGCTTAAAAGTTGCAATAATCGGACGCGCAAATGTCGGAAAGTCGACATTGTTTAATCGCTTGGCGGGTCGCAAAATTGCACTTGTGCATGATACACCGGGGGTGACGCGCGACAGACGCGAGGTTTTGGCTGATTTCAGGGGTATCAATCTTTGCCTGATTGATACGGCAGGTTTTGAAGAGGGTGATGAAAACAGCATCGAAAGACGGATGTACGAGCAAACACAAACAGCTATTAATGATGCGGATGTTTGTCTTTTTATGATTGACGCCCGTGCCGGTTTGCACCCTTATGATGAAGTTTTTGCCGCACTTGTGCGCCAAAGCGGAAAGCCTGTGATTTTGCTTGCAAACAAGTGCGAAGGTAAAGCACAGGAAGATGCTGTTTTTGAGGCCTATAAGCTTGGTCTCGGTGAGCCGATACCTTTTTCGGCCGAACACGGACTCGGTTTGGAAGATTTGTATACATCACTTTCAGAGTTTGATAAAAAAGAATCTCAGAATTTTGATGCTGATGAAAATGCTCAAGATGACGAAAATCGTCCGATTGATTTAGCGGTTGTTGGCCGACCGAACGTCGGAAAATCAACACTTGTTAATGCGCTTTTGGGTCAAAATCGTATGTTAACCGGCCCTGAGGCAGGTATTACGCGCGATGCAATAAAGACAAGCTGGCAATATAAAGGTCATACCATCAATTTGGTTGATACAGCCGGTTTAAGAAGGCAAAGCAAAATCACCGACAGCTTAGAAAAAATGTCGGCAGCATCAACAAAACATGCAGCATTTATGGCACAGGTTGTGGTTTTGGTGCTTGACGCTGATGCGGTATTGGATAAGCAGGATTTAACCATTGCACGAAAGGTGATTGACGAAGGGCGGGCCCTTGTGATTGCCGTCAATAAATGGGATATTGCAAAGCGTCAGCAGACAATTCAAAAACTCAACGATAAGCTTCAGACATCTTTGACACAGATTTCGGGGGTTGAAACGGTGACGATTTCAGCCTTGAAAAAAGAAGGGCTTGATAAATTGATGAATGCGGTTTTGAGGGTTTATCAGCGGTGGAACAAACGCATTGCGACAGCGCCGCTCAATCAATGGTTTGCCGATGTCTTAGAACAAAATCAGCCGCCGCTCGGCAAAAACAAACGCAGAATTAAGCTTAAATATATCACGCAGGCTAAAACGCGTCCGCCGTCATTTTATATCTTTTCAAGCAATCCGGAAGGCTTGCCCGAATCATATTTAAGATATTTGACAAACAGCTTGCGCGATACGTTTGATTTAAAAGGTGTTCCTGTTCGTATCGCTGTGCGCAAATCAGATAACCCATATCGCTCAAAAGATTAAAATCTGTATTTGTAATGTGTGAACTTTGCGTGGAATGTTAAAATGTTTCACGTGAAACATTTTGCGTTTTTGCGCGTAAAATCAAGTGTCTGTTTGATTTGTCCTATAATAAAAATATCACATAATTTCACTTTGGATTTTTTTGTTGACAATCGATTTGTATTATGAGATAATCAAGGTGTAACCAAAATGGTTGCGGTGTCTATCAAACATCCTTAACTGTATAACTCCTTATAGGGAGTAAACGAGATAAGCACATTTGTGGCGAATAAGTTTGTCTGTACAGTTACAGTTTGATAGCTCCCACTTTGGATTTTTCTAAAGTGATTTTTTTAATTTTTGGAGAAAAAATATGAAAAAAATATCTTTGACTTCAGGGTTTCTTTTGTTGCCGATTGTTGCAATGGCGGACTGTGATGAACAAGGAAAATGCGTATGGGATTGCACACCTGAAAATTCAACGGGTTCGTGCACGGCAACATTTGAAGGTTCAACATTGACAATCTCCGGCACAGGTGAAATGAAAGCATATACTTTTAGATATGATGGTTTATATGGCCTTCCAACCTCAAACCCCGCGCCGTGGGCTCAATCGCAAATAATAGGCAGAGTAAATAATGTTGTTATTGAAGAAGGAATGACATCTGTCGGAGCACATGCCTTTGAAGATATGTATGCCATCTCGGAAGTTTCTTTGCCAAAAAGCTTAAAAGTCATCAGAGCAGAAGCTTTTGCAAATATTGGAAACTTAGAAAAAATCAATATTCCGGATGGATTAACAACACTTGAAAATTTTGCTTTAGCTTCTTACAGAAATAATCCGGATTTTTCTCTTCTTCCCTCATCTTTGACACTTATCGGCTCTGATACACTTCCTCTCACACCAGAAGAATTGGTGATACCTGAAAATGTGACATATATTTCAAATGAGGCTTTTCGTGGTTCCAGCGTGATTAATCTTAAAAAATTATATTGTGCCGAAAATCTTAAAGCTCAGTGCAAGGCAGCAATTTCCTTTTTGCAAGACACCGATAAAAACGTTGAGCTCGTAACCTATCAAAAAACTGCAGACGGAAATGTGTTTTATCAAGGCAGGTGGTATGCAAAAGCAAATGACATCGGCACACCGAACTATATCAAAAAGCGTATCTACACCATCGATGAGGCAAATTTTGTGGCGGGTGAGGTTAATTCCTTTAAGATAAAATATCGATAAACATAAAAAAACATTTGAAAAAGACTTTGTTTTGGCATAACATAGCTCAAAAATAACAAATAAAATAAAAAGCTATGGAAGAAAAATATTTTATCAAAACTTACGGCTGTCAGATGAATGTTTATGATTCTCAGCGTATGGCGATGATGCTTGAAGATATGGGATATCAAAAGGCGGACAAACAATCGGACGCTGATTTGGTGCTTTTTAATACCTGTCACATCAGAGAAAAAGCAGCCGAAAAGCTTTTTTCGGATTTAGGTCGTGCGCTTATCATCAAAAATGAGCGTTTGGAAAAAGGCTTCAGCACAATCATCGGCGTTGCAGGTTGCGTTGTACAGGCTGAAGATACGGAAATTTTAAAACGGGCGCCGTTTGTTGATTTTGCATTCGGGCCACTGACATATCACAGACTTCCTCAAATTTTAAATGATATTAAGGCAAAAAAAACTGCCGGCATTGTGGATACGGATTTTCCGGCCGAATCAAAGTTTGACTTTTTGCCTGAAAATAAAGCTTTGGGCGGGTGTTCTTTCTTGGCCATTCAGGAAGGATGCAATAATTTTTGCACATACTGTGTCGTGCCATATACGCGCGGTGTTGAATATTCAAGGCCTGTTGCGGACGTGATTGCCGAGGCTAAAAGGCTCATTGAAACAGGCACGCTTGAAATCAATCTTTTGGGACAAAACGTCAACTCTTATCACGGTGAAGATGAAAAAGGTGTTGAGCGCAATTTGGCCTATCTTTTAAATAAAATGGCAGAACTTGACGGCTTAAAGCGCTTGAGATATACGACTTCATATCCGGCCGATGTCAATGATGAGTTGATAGCTTGCCACAAAAATATCGATATTTTGATGCCGTATTTACATTTGCCGGTACAATCGGGTTCAAACAAAATCTTAAAAGCAATGAACAGACGTCACACGCGTGAAACTTATATTGAAGTTGTGCAAAAACTCAAGGATGCAAATCCTAAGCTTGAGATGTCATCAGATTTTATTGTCGGATTTCCTTGTGAGACGGATGCGGATTTTGAACAAACGCTCGATTTGGTTGATAAAATCGGTTATATTCAGGCTTTTTCGTTCAAATACAGTAAGCGTCCCGGCACACCGGCGGCGACAATGGACGGACAAGTGCCTGAAAAAGTCAAAAAAGAACGGCTTGATGTACTGCAAACAAAACTTTTTGCCTTGCAAGACGCTTTCAATCAAAAATGCGTCGGAAAGACGTTTGATGTTTTGTTTGAAAACCTCGGACGTCATAAGGGGCAATTTATCGGACGCACACCTTACATGCAAAATGTGCATGCTTTGGGTAGTTCTGATATGCTTGGCAAAATCAAACAAGTTAAAATCTTAAGCGCAACAACAAATTCTCTTGAAGGGGAGGTTATTAAAAATGGCTGAGTTAAATTTTGAATTATACAATAATCAATTGATACAAAAATTGGTCGGTATCAACGATGCAAACTTGAAGCTGATTGAAAAAAGTTTGGGCGTTGAGATTTTGAGTTTTGGCAATCAAATCACCATCAAAGGCGGTGCTACGGAAATCGAAAATGCAAAAACCGCAATTATGGTGCTTTATGACAAAGCAAGCAAAAATATTGATATCGGCGAGCAGGAAGTCAATGCCGCCATTCGGATTTGCGGCGGTACAAACGAAAAGGATTTACAAAACTTTAACGAAATTGTTTTGAAAACAAAAAAACGCTATATTTATCCGCGTTCGGCAACACAGGCAAAATATATCGAAGCCATGCTTAAAAATGAGCTTGTTTTCGGACTTGGCCCCGCCGGTACGGGTAAAACGTATTTAGCCGTGGCTTTGGCCGTTTCAATGATGCTTGAAGGTGCGGTCGATAAGATTATCTTGTCGCGTCCGGCGGTTGAGGCGGGTGAAAATTTGGGCTTTTTGCCGGGTGATTTGAAGGATAAGGTCGATCCTTATTTAAGACCTTTGTATGATGCCTTATATGAGATGCTTCCGGCTGAAACGGTTGATAAAAAGCTTTCCATCGGTGAAATTGAGATTGCGCCGCTTGCCTTTATGCGCGGGCGTACGCTTTCAAACGCATTTGTGATATTAGATGAAGCACAGAATACAACCCCGATGCAAATGAAGATGTTTTTAACCCGTTTGGGTGAAAATTCGCGCATGGTCGTCAACGGTGACTTGAGTCAGGTAGATTTACCTCGCGGTGTCGTGTCAGGGCTTCGGGATGCGCTTGATACCTTAAAAAAGGTGGACAACATTACCTCGGTGACATTCAGCTCGACAGATGTCGTGCGTCACGGGTTGGTGGCAAAAATTGTTCAGGCGTATGAAGAAAAAAGCAAGCACTTCAACCGAATTTATGATGAAAAAGTCAAACGTATGCAAGAAGATGACGATGCGTCGATTTGATATTTTGATTGATGTTCAAGATGAGCGCTTTATCAAAAACGGTATTGATGAAGCGCTTATTGTCGCTTGTAAAGATGCTCTTTTAAGCGTTGTTTTGCCAAAAGTTGATTTTTTGAATTTAAACAAAGATTTTTTGCTTAATCTGGCGTTAAGTGATAACCAGACCGTGCAAGCCTTAAATAAAGAGTTTCGCGGACTTGATAAGCCGACAAACGTGCTCTCGTTTGCAAATATTGATGACCCGTTTTTTGAAACAATGCTTGAAAATGAAAATGATGTTGAACTCGGCGATGTGATTGTTGCGTTTGAAACGCTTTTAAAAGAGGCTCAAGAGCTTGAAATTGACCTCAAATCTCATTTTTGCCATTTATGGGTACACGGCATGTTGCACATTTTGGGTTATGACCATATGATTGAGGCCGAGCGATTAGAGATGGAATCGCTTGAGATTGAAATCTTAAAAAAGCTTCAAATCGAAAATCCGTATCAGGAATAAAAAATGCTTCAATTAAGCAAAATCAAACATCAAAAAACAGCACTTTTTATCGCGGGAATTTTGGCGTCTTTCGGATTTGCGCCCGTATATGCCGTGCCTGTTTTCGCACTTTTCTTGTTGTTTGCGCTTTTGATTTGTGACGAGGCTCAAGATTTAAAACAGGCGGCCAAAATCGGTTATGTCTTCGGTTTTGGATTTTTTTGCGGCGGATTTTATTGGATTGCCAACGCCTTGCTTGTTGATTTTGTGACATTCGGCTGGCTTTATCCGTTTGCGCTTGTGGCGCCGGGGGCATTTTTTGCGCTGTTTTTGATTTTGCCTTTTATGGTATGGCATTTTTTAAAAAATACAACCCCATGGTGCAAAATTTTGAGCTTTGCAAGCATCATTGTTTTGATGGAATATGTGCGATGTTTTTTGCTGACCGGATTTGCGTGGAATATGATTGGCACAATGTTCGGTTTTTCAGATATTTTGCTTCAAAGCGCAAGCATTGTCGGCACATACGGCTTGTCATTTTTGATGATAATTATGGTGCTTTGTCTTTATGCCGGTATTCAAAAAAAATATATCAGCGCCGTGGCGGTTTTTCTTTTGATAAGCGCATTGATGACGGCATTTGGCATGTATCGCTTAAAAAATGACGATAAACCTTCGGATATTGCCGTGCGCATTGTGCAGCCGAGCATTGCGCAAACCTTAAAATGGGATCAGGAGTCTTTGGAAGACAATCTGATGGATTATATCAACCTCAGCCGAAAAGACGGGGCTGAAAATGTGCGATTTGTCCTTTGGGGCGAAACGGCGACAGCTTTTAATCCCGCCGATTCGGCTTATTATCAAATGTTGATAAAAAAAGCTGTTCCGAAAAACGGTTATCTGATGACGGGCTTGCTGCGCTATGATGAACAAAATGATGCGCTTTATAATTCTATGTCCGTGATTGACGATGAGGGGCAAACGGTTGCATTTTATGATAAAAATCATTTGGTGCCGTTTGGTGAATATATTCCGTTTCGAAAATTTTTGCCCTCGTGGGTCAGTCCGATAGCCAACCAAATGGCTGATTTTGCACAAGGCGAAAAATATAAAACGATAGAACTTACGGGGCTTCCGAAATTCGGTGCATTGATTTGTTATGAGGTCATTTTTCCGGATGAAGTCATCAATAGACGTGATAAGCCTCAATTTTTGATTGTTTTGAGTAACGACGGATGGTATGGCAAGAGCTTTGGCCCGTATCAGCATTTGCTTGCTGCCAAAATGCGCGCAATAGAAGAAGGCGTCACGATTGTACGCGCGGCAAACAACGGCATCAGTGCGGTGATAAATCCTTTCGGACAGATAAAAACATTTTTAGGCCTTAACGAAAGAGGCGTTTTAGATGTTAATTTGCCCCAAAAATTAAGCGTTTCAACAATTTATGCCCATATCGGCGGAAATGCCATCGCCATCGTGATGGGCTTAATCCTTTTTTTGGTCACCTGCTTTAAGATGATTAAATCATAATTTTCAACAAATATTAACCTATACGACTTATGTTAAATACAGTCAAAAGCACTCAAAGAGAAGAAAAATGAAAAAAACAAAAGTTGCCTTTATTTATGATTTTGATGAAACGTTAAGTACGACCTATATGCAGGATTATCTGCTGATACCAAAGCTCGGTTTGAAGCCTGAAACATTTTGGAAAAAGGCCAATGCTTGGTCTGTTGACAATCATGCCGATCAGGTCACGGGCAGTATGTACTATTTTACAAAAATGGCACGTGAAAAAAATATTTGCCTCAGTTTTGAAGTTTTAAAAGAATGCGGTAAGAATATCGAATATTATGAAGGGGTTGAAACGTGGTTTGACCGTATCAACAAGTATGGGCAATATCTTGATTTGGATATCGAGCATTATATCATTTCTTCGGGGTATGAAGAAATTATTGAGGGTTGTTCCATTCGCCCGTATTTTAAGGAAGTGGCCGGTTGTGCTTTTGCTTTTGATGAAAACGGTTTTCCCGTTTGGCCGGCGCGCGTTGTCAATTATCAGGCCAAAATTCAATATTTATCTAAAATCAACAAAGGCTTAAAAAAGCTTGATGATAAGGCGGTTAATGAATATATCCCCGATGAAAATCGTCGTATTCCGTATACCCGAATCGTTTATTTCGGTGATGGGTTAACTGATATTCCGTCAATGAAGATGGTCAAAGCGCGAAACGGCACGGCAATCGCTGTATATAAACCCAAAAGCCACAAAAAACGCAAGGCCATACAAATGCTTAAAGACAATCGCGTTGATTTTGCTTTGCCTGCAGATTACAGTGAAGGCAAAGGCATTGATATTGCCATCAAGACCGTTCTAAATCGTATCGCAACCTCACGCGATCTAGAACTTTTGAAAAAAGAAGAACGTAAAAAAATCAAATAAATCGCAAAGTTTAACGCAATTGTTCAAACGATGTTTGGTTCAAGACAAAAGTACGTGAAGTAGCGTTTGTTTGTGTGTTTTGGGCCACAACAGCATTTTCACCGCTATTTGACGCTTCTCTTTGAGCAAGTTTTGCTTTTGCACGAGCTAAATTATCCTCATTAGGCATCGTCTTCAGATAAAGGCTTGTGGCGTCCGTCAGATTGTTATAAAAACCGCCTTCGATAGATGACGCCTTATCAGTGCTTTTTCTTGTATTATGCAGGCTTGTCAGATATTCCGGCGAGATGCGGCTATATTGAGCCGCTTCAACGGCCTCCGTCGAAGTTGAATTTACAAAGCTTCGCCACTGATTTGAAAGATTTTTATAAGACGGCGATGATTGATAACTCTCTAACTCTTTTTTAACCAATGCTAATTCTTCTTTATTGTCATAAACTCTTTCAAGCACCTCATCTAAGAAAGCTCCTGATTTTTGTATAAGCGCTTTGCTGTCAACAGCACCTTCTGCAACATTCATATTTTGTTTTGACCATTGTCTGTACGTGGCAGAACCTATTGTTTCCGCTAAAACAGGCTCTTCGTAATGGTTAAAGTAATTGTTTTGTTTATCTGCACAGAAATCAGTTATGGCCTCAGATGTTGTCTTGTCTGCTTTATCATGATGTATATATTGTGTCATTTCATCAGCAATATGCAAAGTTAACCGATCTTGCGGGGTTAAATCTTCCATAAATTTTCCCTCTTTTTCCATCTGGTCAATAACTTGTTGAAATTGATAGTGCCCGAATTCATGCCCGACGGTTTTAAAAGATGCATTCTCTTTGTTTATGCCCGAAATATAATTCTGCACAGACATCGCCGATTTAAGCCCCGTTTCAAAAGCAACACGATTCAACCATTCCTCGTCCTTTTGTTTGAACTGTCCCTTTTGAGAAAGGATATGCGCAACATCAGACAATGTTTTGGCCGTCGGACCTTGATAAACTTTGATGGTTTTTCCGTTTTCGGATTTTATCGGTGTTGCAAGCCTTGAATCCAGCAAAGCGGCATTAAAGGAATTAAGAGCACTTTGCAAATCTTTGGGCATATTCGCCCTATTTGTAAAATCTTCCAACCCTCTTTTAAACGCATCCGCATCGCTCATTTTATACTGATTTAAGACAATAACATTCATTACCGGATCGTAATGAGCATTGTGATAATATTTGTCCATCTGTTCACCCCGACAAACATTTCTCGGAATATAGTGAGAATCAAGCTTTCCAGGAATCATGTCCGATGCACGCAGGTTATAAGTTTTATGAAACACACGAAGATTAGAATTCTCAACATTTATGAGAGATTGCTTTGATGCAGGAATGTCTGCCGTTGTTTCAGTCCTGTCTTTATCTTTTTCGCTTTCGGGATGCTCTTTTTCCGCCGCAAGGGAAGGTGTGCCGGATAAAACTGACGTCAACCCCAAAGCAATAAGCCCTCTTTGCCAAAAATTTGCCATTTCTTATCTCTTCGAATTGCAACTATATATGTATATTAATACAAATTTGACTTTTTGTCAATGATTTTTATTGTTTTACTTCTTATGATATTTTTTCCATTTAAATTTCCGCCCAATTTATAAAATGAAAACATAAATCGGATAGACTATCACCTAAAATCTATATCAAATATTCTCTGAAAATCTGTTAAAATGCGCTTGATTTGATGAAAAAAGTTTGTATAATGCGCGCAGAAATGAAACCCGCTTATTTTAGGAGAATATGATGAGTGAAGATACTTGTCTTGGTTGTCAGGTTGGTGATAAATGGCGTAAAAAACGCGGCTCACTGATTATGGCTTTGCATGAAATTCAAGGTGTCAAAGGTTATGTTGACTGGAAAGATGCGATGGATTTAGCCACCACAATGGGCATTCCGCTTGCACGCATTTATGAAGTTTTGACGTTTTACAACTTTTTTAAGCTTGTCGCCCCCGGCAAGGCCGTCATTTCCGTTTGCACGGGTACGGCTTGTTATTTGAAGGGCAATGACAAAGTTTTGGAAAAGTTCAAATCAGAACTTAAAATCAAAGAGGGTGAATCGACGCCTGACCATATGTTCCATTTGCAATGTGTGCGTTGTGTCGGTTGTTGCGGTTTGGCACCTGTTTGTGTCGTCAACGGCAAAACTTACGGCCGTATGACGCCTGAACAAGTGCCCGAAATCTTAAACGAATGGCGTGAAGTTTTTAAGGAGGCTTAGATTATGGTTGATATGGCTGAAATTGCTAAAAGATTTGATATTCACGAAATCGCTAAGGATAAACTTGCCGAGATTGAAAAATATGAAGCGCATATTTATTGCTGTCATTCTACGGGTTGTAAATCTTCAGGCAGTGATGATTTAATTGCTTTGATTGAACAAATTTTAGAAGAAAAAGGTTTGAAAGAGCGCGTGCGTATTGTGGCCACTGGTTGCATGGGACTTTGCGCACAAGGTCCGCTTATCAGAGTTGAAATCAAAGGCAAAAAAGATGTGCTTTTCAAGCGTATTGATTTAGATGCGACTCGCGCAATTATGGAAGAATATGTTATTCCGGCTTTGGATAATGATGTTGAAGTTTGTGAAAATCTGCAAAAATACGTTTTATCGCTTGATCTGCCGTTTTTCAAAAAACAGGAAAAAGTTGTTTTGAAAAATGCCGGCCACATTGACCCTGAAGATATCAGAGAATATATGGCGCGCGGCGGTTATCTTGCACTTGAAAAAGCCTTAAAAACAATGACGCCGCAAGAGGTTGTTGAAGAAATCAAAAAATCAGGCTTGCGCGGCAGAGGCGGCGGCGGTTTT
This sequence comes from uncultured Pseudomonadota bacterium, assembly GCA_902785935.1. Taxonomy (GTDB): domain Bacteria; phylum Pseudomonadota; class Alphaproteobacteria; order RF32; family CAG-239; genus UBA1254. The sequence continues at coordinate 61,621 of CADAAN010000003.1, read as the reverse complement.
TCAACCGGTATGAAGTGGGAACTTGCCGCTAAAGTCCCGACCGTTGATGAAAAATTTATTATCTGCAACGGTGATGAGGGTGATCCGGGAGCTTATATGGATCGCTCGATTTTGGAAGGCGATCCGCATGCCGTAATTGAAGGTATGATGATTGCGGCCTATGCCATCGGCGCAACAGCCGGTTGGTTTTATGTCAGGGCGGAATATCCTTTAGCGGTTGAAAGGTTGCAAAAAGCCATTCAGGCCTGCAAGAAAAACAGACTCTTAGGCAACAACATCATGGGCACGGACTTTAGCTTTAATGTTGACATCCGCCTTGGTGCAGGTGCTTTTGTCTGCGGTGAAGAAACGGCACTTATTCATTCCATCGAAGGGGCGAGAGGTACGCCGCGCCCGCGTCCGCCGTATCCGACAAACAAAGGCTTGTGGGGTAAACCTTCTTGCGTCAACAACGTTGAAACGCTTGCCAATGTTTCTAAAATTTTATTAAAAGGCGCTGATTGGTTTGCCTCATTCGGGACTGAAACATCTAAGGGCACAAAGGTTTTTGCCTTAACAGGTCAAGTTGAACATTCAGGCCTTATTGAAGTGCCGATGGGTACAACAATCAATGAAATCGTCAACGAAATCGGCGGCGGTGTGCCTCAAGGCAAAAAGCTCAAAGCCGTACAAACGGGCGGTCCGTCAGGCGGTGTGATTCCGGCAAAATATATGGATATGCCTGTTTGTTATGAAGAACTCAAAAAACTTGGTTCAATTATGGGCTCCGGCGGTATGATTGTGATTGATGACAGCTCGGATATGGTTTCGCTTGCAAAGTTTTATCTTGACTTTACGGTTGATGAATCTTGCGGTAAATGTGCGCCATGTCGTATCGGCGGCAAACAAATGCTTGTTCTCTTGGATAAAATCAACCGCGGTCGCGGTAAAAAGAAAGATTTGGAACAATTAAAGCAAATCGCGTTTGCCATGCAAAAAGCGTCGCTTTGCGGTTTGGGTCAAACGGCGCCGAATCCGGTTTTATCAACGCTTCGTTTTTATGAAGAAGAATATCAAAATAAATTGCTTGACGGTAAAGAATAGGAGAAAATTAAAATGGTTAAATTAAAAATCAATAATATGGATGTTGAAGTTCCTGCCGGCACAAGCATTTTGGACGCTGCGCGCAGTGTTCAGGTAGAAATTCCGACACTTTGCAAACACCCCGATGTTGACCCAAGTGCCGGATGTGGTATGTGTATCGTTAAAGTTGGCGGAAGAATTATGCGTTCATGCTGTACGCCTGTTTCCGAAAATATGGAAATCATCACGAACGATGCCGAGTTACAGGAAATCAGAAAGACGGTTTTGAAGCTGATTTTGAGCCATCATCCGAATGATTGCTTAAACTGCTCAAGAAGCGGCTCTTGCGAATTGCAGGCCATGAGCGAGCAAATGGGTATTGACCAAAACGAGATTATCCGTATGCTTTCATCCGAGCCGAAAGATGACACGACAAAAGCCATTGTTTTAGACCCTCAAAAATGTATTGTTTGCGGCAGATGCGTCAGCATTTGTCAGAATGTGCAAAATGTGTGGGCTTTAAGCTACTTAAATCGTGGTTTTGTAACCAAAGTCACCGGTGCAAATGATACAAAACTCGGCGATTCGCCGTGTATCAAATGTGGTCAATGCGCAGCGCACTGTCCGACAGGTGCTATTACAGATTATGACAACACCTCAAAGGTTGAAGCCATGCTTGCCGATAAAGAATTGACGACTGTGGTGCAAATTGCACCTGCTGTCAGAGTCGCTTTGGGTGAAGAATTCGGTTTTGATTTTGGTGAAAATTTAACGGGCAAAATTTATGCGGCATTGCGTCGTTTGGGTTTTGCAAAGGTTTTTGACACAAACTTCGGCGCCGATTTAACGATTATGGAAGAGGCATCAGAGTTTATCAAACGCTTTACGTCTAACGACAATTTACCGATGTTCACTTCATGCTGTCCGGCATGGGTGGACTATCTCGAAAAATATTATCCCGAAAATATCCCGAATTTGTCATCTTGCAAATCGCCGCATGAAATGGTTGGCGCAATAGCTAAAACATATTGGGCACAAAAAGCCGGTGTTGATGCAGCAAAAGTTAAAGTTGTATCAGTCATGCCTTGCACAGCCAAAAAGTGGGAAATTGCACGTGATGAAACAATGTCATCATCAGGATATCAGGATGTTGATGAAGTTATCACGACACGTGAGCTTGCCAAGATGATAAAAAAAGCCGGCATCAACTTTAAGAACTTGAAAGAAGAACCTGCTGACAATCCTTTGGGTGAGTATTCAGGTGCGGCGACGATTTTCGGTGTAACCGGCGGTGTGATGACGGCGGCTTTAAGATCGGCTTATTTCTTCATCACGGGTGAAGAATTGGGTGAGCTCAATTTTCACGCAATTGAAGGTTTAGAAGCTGTTAAGGTTGCCGAAGTTGATATTAAAGGGACAAAAGTGCGCATTGCTGTTGTCAACGGCGTCGGCAATGTTGAACCCGTGATGGAACAAATCAATAAGGCAATCGCTGAAGGCAGAGAATTGCCGTATCACTTTATTGAAGTGATGGCTTGCCCCGGCGGATGTATTGCCGGCGGTGGTCAACCGCGTGTGATGGGTGCAACGTTTGATAAGCCTTGGGGCATTAATGATGAAATCAGAAAATTGCGTTCAAGAGGCTTGAACTGTGAAGATCAGTGTGCTCAAAACAGACTGTCACACAAGAACGAATCGATTCAAAAGCTCTACGCTGATTATTTAGGCAAACCGGGTGATGAAAAGTCGCACCATTTGCTTCATACAAAATACCAAAAGCGCCCGCTTTATAAATAAGTGTTAAGGCGACTTTTGTACATATTTGCAGGGCGAAGGTCCGTTTACCCGTGTTTTGAAAGGTAAAAAGACTTTCGCCCCGTTTTATTGCTTTTAAAAAGTTATAAAAGGTACGTTTTTTGCTTTATTTTTCGAAAATAACCATAAAGTTTTTCTTCCACGATGTTTTGGATTGCCTCATCAAATGTCGTTGGTGAAACGTATTTTTTAAGGTATTTTAATATCTTATTCATACCGTCAAGTTGTTCTATTTGGTGGCAAATTTTTGGATTTTTATCACTGTTTTTAAAATAGATACAGGCCAAAATACCGGCAAAAGAGATATGGTTATCAGTGATTTTTGCAATTTGTTGCATAACATCGATTTTTTGGCTGTCTGACAAATAATCTACACTTTTTTTGAGATAATAATCAAGAATGGGTTCGTATTTTTCATATTCTACCGTGTATTTGATAAGCCCGTTAAGCGACCAATTTTGTGATGACATCATTTTATTCTCCCCGCATTAAAATTAATGAAAAAAGACCACTTTAAAAAGCGGTCGGAGAGTCTAAAAATCATACGAGCCATCATCGGGGATATATTTTTACGGCATATATCCTTTGCCGTGTATGGTAAGGCTGTTTTAAGCCCCGCACTTTTCAGTGCTGAAAGTATTATATAAATGTTTTTCTTAAAAAACAATAAAAGAAGCAAATTTTTATTTTTTGATGTCATTTTATTCTCCTTAGACTGTGGTTAAAGAAAAAAGACCACTCAAAAAGCGGTCGGAGAGTCTAAAAATCATAACTACTAATGACCTTTCAGCCTTTGGGAAAACCTTGAACATACGCTGAAAGCACCCCGACCAAAAATTCGGGGATATATTTTTACGGCACATATCCTTTGCCGAGTAGTTAAGAGCTTTTAGAAACTCCGCACTTTTCAGTGCTGAAAATATTATATAAATGTTTTTCTTAAAAAACAATAAAAGAAACAGATTTTTATTTTTTGATATCATTTTATTCTCCTTAGACTGTGGTTAAAGAAAAAAGACCACTTTAAAAAGCGGTCGGAGAGTAAAACAATCATCATTACGAGCTGACTCTTATAACCTTTAGGATAAATCCTTGAACATACGCTATAAGCTCCCCGAGCCATCATCGGGGATATATTTTTACGGCACATATCCTTTGCCGTGTATGGTAAGACTTTTAGAAGCCCCGCACTTTTCAGTGCTGAAAATATTATATAAATGTTTTTCTTAAAAAACAATAAAGGAAATATATTTTTATTTTTTGATATCATAAAACAAGCCCCTTTATCGCAAAAGATAAAGGGGTGTTTTTTTAGTCAAGGTATTTTTTCAATACCACATAAAGGCACCATTGCGGCGAATAGGGCGTATCGGCATACTTTTTCAATTCTTCATACATTTGTTCGATAAGCCTGCAGTTTTTCCCCTCAACGGTAGAGATAAACATATTGCTTTCGATGTAGAAGTTTAAATTGCTCAGGGCAAAACGCACAACATCCTTGTCGTCCAGGGCATAGATAACCAAATCATACCGATTGATCAACTCAATAAAGCGTTCACGATGAGGGGCTTTGAGCCCAAGTTTGAAAATTGCCTCAACATACGGGGTCAGCGTCTGCCAGTTGTACAAAAAACGTTGACGATCATACACACCACGGTGGTCATAGACAAACCAGGCAAAGCCATTAAAGTCATTTTTATGAGCTTCGTAAAAAGCCCTAAAGCCCTCTTTGCCTTCGTTTTTGATGACATCCGTTGCTTTTTTAAGATGATTAACGATTGCCGGTGTCAAATCGTTCACCGTCGGAATTTTTGCATCTGCTTTCTGACGGATTTCTGAATAATAACTTAACTCCATACTAAAAATTTTAAATTTAACATAATATCAATTTTCTTTCATTTTATCCAAATCAGAATATTTGTCAAGGGCAAAAATTTAAATTTTGCGCATCTGAAGACTATTTTTGCAAAATAAGATGTTGACTATTTTAACCAAATAGCGTATCACTATAATCGTTTATAAAATTAATCATCGGAGTATTTACTTATGAAAAGTTTTTTTAATGAATTCAAAAAGTTTGCGATGCGCGGCAATGTCATCGATATGGCTGTCGGTATCATCATCGGTGCTGCTTTCGGCAAAATCGTCAATTCGCTCGTCGAAGATGTTTTGATGCCGCCGATCGGATTGCTTTTGGGTAAAGTTGATTTTTCTGAGCTCAAATTTGCCTTAACGGATGATGTCGCTATCAGATACGGTGCATTTATCAATGCGCTGATCAGCTTTTTGATTGTTGCATTTGCCGTCTTTTTGCTTATCAAAGCCATCAATACTTTGCAAGAAAAGATGATTGCCAAAGAAAAAGCTGAAGAAAAAGCAGAGCCGACAACAAAAACCTGCCCGTATTGTTTTTCTGAAATTTCAATCAATGCAACGCGTTGCCCGCACTGCACTTCTGAACTCAAAGAAACAAAAAAAGAAGCAAAGAAAAAATAGTTTTCTTGAAACAATAAAAAATATCCCCGTTTCATATCAGGGGATATTTTTTTTGTTTTTTATATCATTATTTATTTTGTGCTTTTTTTAGAGCTGTTTTCCGATTTTAAAGAAGATTGTTCTTCTCTTTCGGATTGAACGGTTGAGCTCTTTGATTTTTCAGATTTTGATGACGGACATTTACAAGCCATCTTTTTTTCTCCTTTATTTGAATATTAAAGTTAAATACCGACATTTATATATGCCCGTCAAAGCTCAAAACAATATAATCCTTGGTTGATAATTTTTTAATTGACCGGATGGATTAAGGCTGCCTATTCGGGTATAAGCCTTTTTTTGCAGCCAAACGAGGCAAGTTGTTCTTCTGCTTTTTCAAAATATATGCCAAGCTCATCAATGTTGTGTGCGTCATCACTGATGATAAAGGCAATGTTTTGTTTAAGCATTTTTTGCAAAATATGATCTGACGGAAAAAAATGCCCGAATTTTCTTAAGCCTTTTGTGCTGATTTCGCAGGGTGTGTTTGTCTGCATTAAAGCGTCAATCAACGCATTGATTTCACTTTGATAATCCTGCTCGCGATAAACCTCAATTTTTTGCACATAATCGGGATGCGCCAAAAACATAAATAAATTTGAACGAACAGCTTTTGCAAGTGTTTCAAAATGGCGTTTGATATACGTTTTTATATCTCCTTTGAGAGCGTCGTCACAATCTTTAAAGCGCCATATATCGAAGATTTTTTCACCATCTTCACTCATCAAAAAATGATTGCCGCTGATGATATAATCATAATCGATTTTTGTTAAAAAATCTCTTAATTCATCTTCCCAACCTTTATATGTAAAATAATCAACCTCGTAGCCCACAAAAGTCTTCACACCATAAGTTTTTTGTGCTTTTCTGATATCCTCGGCATGTTTATTGCACGCTGCGACAACTTCATCAAAACTTTGGTGATAGATTCTTTTTTGCTCTTCATACGAACGCGTTTGAGTGATGTTTTTATGCACAATCAAGTGATCTGAAATACCGATTTTATCAAAGCCGAGCAGCTTTGCTTTTTCAACCATCTCTTGAATACTGTTTTTGCCGTCTGAAAAAACAGTATGCGTATGAAAGCTGAATTTTTGCATTTTTATATCCTTTTTAATGCTCTTTTCAAGCGCAAACACAACTTTTTTTAATTCTCGGCATTTGCGCCTAAAAATAAAATGACATCAAAGTAATGACTTAAGAAATTTTATTTTTCTTCTAAATCAAGTTTAATATGAAGCTCTTTTAACTGCTCCTCGGAAACGGTGTTCGGAGCCTGCATCAACAAATCCTGAGCCTTGCCGTTTAAGGGGAAGATAATCACATCTCTGATAATCGGCTCATCCAAAAGGAGCATAACCGTACGATCAAGTCCACAACGCTGTGATCATAACCTGCAATTTCAAAGGCTTTATACATAATTTCTGGCCTGTGATTGCGTACTGCACCGGATGCTAATTCCACCCCGTTACATACCATATCATATTGATAAGCCAAAATATCAAGCGGATTTTTGTTTAATAAAGCGTCCATACCGCCTTGAGGCATTGAGAACGGGTTGTGTGAAAATTCAACCGCACCCGTTTCTTCATTTTCTTCATAAAACGGAAAATCAACAATCCAGCACAATTTGAAAGCATCTTTTTCAAACAAATCAAGCGCTTCGCCGGCCTTGTTGCGTGTAAGACCCGCAAATTTGTTCAAAACTTTTTCTTTGCCCGCCATCAAAAGCACGGCATCGCCGTCTTTGATATTTAAGCTGTTTTTGATTTCAGCCAATTTGACCTCATCAAAAAGTTTTGCAAGACCCTTTGCCCCGTTTGAAGAAAAAGCGATATAGGCCATGCCGCCCATATTATTTTCTTTGGCAAAAGCGTCAAATTTATCAAAAAATGAACGTGGTTTGTCACCGCATGCAGGCAAAACAATCGCTCTGATTTTTTCGCCCTCGGCAACTTTTGTATCATAAACGCTAAATCCCGAATGACCAAACAACCCTGTGGCGTCTTGAATAACAAGCGGATTTCTTAAATCTGGTTTATCCGAGCCGTATTTAAGCATCGCTTCTTTAAACGGAATGCGGATAAATGGTGCTTTTGAAACTTTTCTGCCGTTTGAAAATTCTTCAAAAATCGTACCCATTGTATATTCTAAGACAGCAAAAACATCTTCTTGGGTGGCAAAACTCATCTCCATATCAAGTTGGTAAAATTCGCCCGGAGAACGGTCAGCACGCGGATCTTCATCCCTGAAACACGGCGCAATCTGAAAATATTTATCAAAGCCTGAAACCATCAAAAGTTGCTTGAATTGTTGCGGCGCCTGGGGCAATGCGTAAAATCTGCCCGGATTAATGCGCGAAGGCACCAAAAAGTCACGCGCACCTTCAGGAGAAGAGGCCGTCAAAATCGGAGTTTGATATTCTGTAAAACCTTGCTCAATCATGAGTTCACGCATACGTTTGATGACTTTTGAGCGCAGCATAATATTGTTGTGAACACGTTCACGTCTTAAATCCAAAAAGCGGTATTTGAGGCGCAATTCTTCGGGCGAATCATCTTCAAATGCAACCTGAAAAGGTATTTGGTCCGCTTCAGAATGCACAACAAGATTTTGCACTTTGATTTCGATATCGCCCGTTTTGATATTTTTATTGATGCTTTCACGCATCACGACTTCACCTTCAACACCGATGACGCTCTCAACACGCAGGTTTTGAATTTTTTCAAACAAATCCGAGGACGAATCGAACACGCACTGTGTGATGCCGTAATGATCTCGAAGATCAACAAAGCACAAATTGCCTAAATTGCGTTTGCGATGTATCCAGCCGGCAAGCAAAACCCTTTTGCCGACATCCGTGCTGCGGAGCTCGCCGCAGGTGTGTGTACGATATTCGTTCATATTTATCCTCAAAATATTAGTTCTTTATACCAAACACTAATAAATCAAATAAAATAAATTGCAACAACAAAATCACATTTAAGATTAAAAAAATAGTGATTTGACCTATATTGAACGAAACAAAACAGCCCTATGGTTGTCCGCGGGTGTATTCCTTTGTTATCTGCGGGCGTGCCCCGCATTTATCCTGTCATTAACGGGCGTGCCCCACATCGGGCGACCTGTCCCTTATTGTTATCCGCGGGCGAAGTCCCGCGGATCTCACCCTCATCGATACCTTATCTTGACCGAATTGACTTTGCCTGCAACTTGATTGGCCTCTTCAACGGTGTAAATGCGCTTGCCTTTATAGCCGAGCAAATTTCCGCTCAAATCGTAAATTGTCTTACTTCCGTCCTGATTTGTCAGGATTGTTTTTGCGCGCGATGCGTAATTTGTACCTTTTGCTGTATCCCAAGCTTCCAAAACGGCTTGACAATCACCTGTTGTGCAAGAGAGGTTAATGTCGCCCGAATTTACAAATGCCTGTTGTGCAAGAGAGGTTAATGTCGCCCGAATTTACAAATGCGCCAGCTGCACCCAAATATCTTTGCAAATTTTCGGCACTGCAGACTAAATCCGTTGCTTGAGAACCCCAAAATGCCATCCTTCCGATTGAAGTAACAGAATCCGGAATCACAACCGAGGTCAGGTTGTTGCTATAAAATGCACCCAGTCCGATTGAAGTAACAGAATCGGGAATCACAACCGAGGTCAGGTTGTTGCCTCGAAATGCCACTTTTGCGATTGAAGTAACACCTGTCGTTCCTGTTGTTTCATTAGCTCCCTCAACCACAACGGATGTATAAGAATCTTTTTGTGAATACCAAGGATACATAGATGGTGAACTATAATTCACCATCGCACCTGAACCCGAAATTGTCAGGACTCTGTTTTCAATTTCCCAATGGCATGTGCTTGTTGTGTCACCATCAGGTGCGCACGAACCGCCGGCATAAACATTTGCTAAACCTAAAGCTGTGCTAAGCATTAATACAAATATAAATTGACTTTTTCTCATATTTATTCTCCTATTTTTTCATACTTTAAAAAAAATTCCGTTTCAAATAACCTAAAACGGAGGAGCTAATTAACTGTTGTCGTACAGTCTTCTTTATTCGATGCAAAATGCACTTATCTCAGAAACTCCTCTTTTAAAGGAGCTATACGACAAATGTGTTAATTAGACACCGCAACCATTTTGGTTACGCTTTGATTATCACATAAATAGAGTATATTGTCAAATTATTTTTTTATAAAAACGATGCGATCTGTGTGCGCAAATCATCAAGGCCGATTTTCTTTTCGGAACTTGTGGCTAAAATTTCATTGAATGCTGCCGGATGTGTTTCTAATTTTTCAAGTATTTGCTTTTTTATTTTTTCAAGCGCGACGGCAGATATTTTATCAATTTTCGTTAAAACAATCTGATAAGGTACGGCCGCCGTGTCAAGCAATTTAAAAATTTCTTCATCCGTATCTTTAATCCCGATTCGGCTATCAATCGCCAAAAAAACGCGCCTTAAATTGACCCTGCCTTTTAAATAGGTTGTTAAAACATTTTGCCAACGTTTAACTTCGGCAATAGGAGCCTTGGCATAACCATAGCCGGGTAAATCGACAAGGTACATCTTGCCCAAAAAATCAAAATAGTTGAGTTGCTGCGTGCGCCCCGGAGTCGATGATGTTTTTGCCACGTCTTTTCTGAAAAACAGCGCATTAATCAAACTTGATTTACCGACATTTGAACGACCGGCAAAGGCGACCTCGTTTTTATCATCCGGCGGCAATTGTTCAAGTTTTGCAACCGAAAGCATAAATTTCGGAGGCACCGAAAAAAGCTTTTGAACAGAATTTTGATGCGCACTTTCCATCATTTAACCCCGTTTTTGTACATAATTGCCTTTTGCTGAGCTATTGACAAGATATTGCTTAAAGTCCAGTAAATCACAAGACCTGAGGCAAAATGCCCGAGCATCAAGGTAAATATAAACGGCATCATCGCAAACATTCTGGCCTGATCTTTGTTGGCCGGCGCCGGATTAAGCTTTTGCTGAACCCACATCGTAAGCCCCATCAAAATCGGCCACACACCGATATCTAAAATATAGGGTAACGGAATATGTGACCATACGGATATTGTCAGAGGGTCAGGCGCGGATAAATCCTTAATCCAACCGATAAACGGTGCATGACGAATTTCGATGGCGATGTTTAAAACCTTATACAAAGAAAAGAAAATCGGTATCTGGATAAAAACAGGCAAGCACCCCGATGCCGGATTGATTTTTTCTTTTTTATAAAGTTCCATCGTCTTTTGCTGAAGCATGATTTTATCATTTTGGTACATGGCTTGCAAAGCGACAACTTTCGGCTGAATCTTGCGCATTTTGGACATACTGTCAAACGATTTGCTTGCAATCGGGAACATCAAAAGCCTTAACAGTGCGGCAAAAAGCAAAATCGCCCAGCCCATATTGCCGATGATTTTGTAAAGAAAATCCAAAATATAGAAAAACGGCTTTGTCAAAAAGTAATACCAGCCAAAATCGACGGCTAAATCAAATTTTTTGATACCGTTTTGTTTGGTATATTTATCCAATAATTTGATTTCTTTGGCACCGACAAAAAAACGTACAGATGTATTTTTTTCGCCGTTCGGCTCAATCGTTATCGGTGATTTGCGATAATCAACCTGATAACTTTTATCGCCTGTCTTGGAAAATTGAATCGTATTGTCCTCATTATCGTCCAAAATAAAGGCCGAAAACCAATATCTGTCCGAAAAACCAGCCCATCCCTCTTGAGAAGAAAAAGATTTCGGAGAACCTTCTTTGACATCTTTTAAGGTAAATTCTTTCAACGTTCCATTGATAACACCCGTCATGCCCTCATGCACAACAGAGCGCTCTTGCGCATATTTTTCATCAAAAGCACGATAAATACGGCCATAAGGATAAAGCGTAACAGGCTTGCCCATCATGTTTTCAACCTTATCATGAATTTGCATCAGATAATGCTCATCAATTGAGATTGTGCGCGTAAATTTAAGCCCCTCGGCATTGTCCCAAACAAGTGTTAAGGGCGCATTTGGGGTTAATTTGTCTTTTGATGCATACCAAAACGCTTTTTCATCAGGCAATTTCAGTTCTTTATCCATTGAGAGAAATCCAAACTGAGCAAAATAAGGCGCTTGCGTACCGACAGGGCTTAAAAGCGTGACATCGGGGCTGTTTTGTTCAAGCGTTTGCTTATATTTGTTCAATGAGGCAAAATCAATCTGTGCGCCTTGAAGACGGACAGAAGCATTTAAATCAGGTGTTGTGATATGGACACGCTTATGCGCTTTTAGAGCATCTTTTAAATCTAAATACGCATTGACTTCAGGCATCTGTGCCTGTTGTGGAAGCTCAATTTGTACATTTTGTGCCTCAACAGGCCTTGTTTGTTTTGCAAAAAAGTGATTGACACCGAAGATAATCAACACGGATAAAACAATTGCGGTATAAAGGTTTTTACTTTCGTTATTCATCTTAAAAAAAGATCCCTTAAAAAATAAACAATACGGCTTTTTTAACTTATTTTTTTTTAATTTCAAGAGCGATTACAAAATAATCAAGAGGGCAAAAATACTTGTCGCATTACAGATGTTTTAATATGCAAAAAAAAGCAGGGAACAAAGACCCTGCTGATTTGAAAAAAAACAGTTTATTTATTTTTTGTTTTTTGCAATTTGTTTTTTGATTGCTTTTGCCTCAGGTGTCAAATTCTTAGAAGCCGTATTTTCAAGATAAGAATCTAAACCACCATTGTGCTCGATCGAACGCAAAGTTTTTGTGCAAATCTTGAGCTTAAAAACTTTGTTCAATGTTTCACTAAGCAAAGAAACAACATGCAAATTGGGCATAAAGCGACGGCGTGTACGATTGTTTGCGTGGCTGACATTATTCCCGCTCTGAACGCCGGTGCCTGTTAAATCACATTTTTTAGCCATTTTAAAAATCCTTTTATATCAAATAGAAAACAACTTTGTTGCCATTACATACAAACATTTTATGAAGATGTCAAGCAAAATAATTTAAAAAAATGAAAAAAAAGCTGGCGAAGTCAAAAAAACGTGTTATAAAGGCAAAAGAAAATGTATCCGTAGCTCAATTGGATAGAGTGTCGGCCTCCGACGCCGAAGGTTGCGAGTTCGAGCCTCGCCGGATACGCCATAAAAAAACCACCGAAGGGTGGTTTTTTTATGCTTCAAAGGCGCGAGGCGAGAACTGAGAAGCTGACTTTCAAAAAAGTTTCCGGTGGAAAGTTTTTTGATGTCAGGCGGGGGTTTGTTTGGCGGTTTGACAAGCGACAGCGCAGGAAAAAGCGCCTTACAAACTTGAGCAGAGAGCCTCGCCGGATACGCCATAAAAAACCACCGAGGGTGGCTTTTTTTATGCTTTTGAAAAAATCAAATTTTTGCTTGCAAATGTTTGTTAAAAATGCTATATATCTTTTTATGGAAAGGTTTTGGTCGGTATGATTATCAATTCAAATAACCATATGCAGCGAAATATCTTAACAAACAAGTGCTACTACATGACGATGGCACAAATTATGCATGACTTTGAGAAAAAAGGTTATCAAAATCCGGCTGAAGAAACCGTTAAAGTCGTTGCGGCTTATCACAATCTGGTGGCTAAAAAAGATAAAAATCGCTATAATGCAGATTATAACGAGGCTTTTGCGCGCATTGACAGTGCTATCAAAAAAATGGCAAATCAGGTTTTTTATACACTTGATCAAAAAAGCTTTGATGCGGCATACGGTGCCTTTAAAAATTTTGATTACATCAACGCTGTTTTAGGTCGGCGCGAACTCAAAAAAGCCTGATGTTTTTTTATAAACCCCTCAATCGTGCCTGTGTTACAAGAGTTTATTCAAGTATCGGGCACCTGTAAAGTTGTATCAAGGGCAGGTTTTGAGAAATTATCCCCATTATTAACAGGCAAAAAAATTTTTTAGGCGCATTTTCGATAAAAATGATGCACATATAGCCTTATGTCGAATTTTGTTTGAAAGAGCGATGAAAAATGGAAACACCTGATTTAGATAAATTGCCTAAAAATATCGAAGCCGAGCAAGCTTTGCTCGGGGCCTTGCTTGCCAATAACAAGGCTTTTGAAAAAGTGGCTGAATTTTTACAGCCGAAGCATTTTGCCGATCCGGTGCATGCCAAAATTTTTGAGGTGATTTCAAATATCATTATGCACGACAGATCCGCTGATGTCATTACCTTAAAAAACTATTTTGAACAGCAGGGTACGCTTGCGGATGTCGGCGGAATAAATTATCTTGTTCGGCTTGCGGACAGTGCTTCACCGATGACAAATGTTGAGTATTACGGACAGTTTATTTATGACAAATATTTGCGCCGTGAGCTGATTGATACGGGCTATAAAATCGTTAACAATGCGATGACCGAATCGGCTGATTTGACGGCCAATGACCAGATTGAAGAGGCGGAACAAAATTTGTTTCATCTTGCGGATCAGGGGCAGGCGCAAAGTGATTTTATCGATTTTTCAAAAGCGTTGACATCGACGCTCGGCTATATTGAACAGGCTTTTCAGCGCGATGATAAATTGTCGGGTTTGCCGACGGGGCTTGAGCGCTTGGACAGGCGCTTGGGCGGGCTGACAAAGTCAAATCTGATTATCATTGCAGGCCGTCCCGCCATGGGAAAAACGGCGCTTGCAACCAATATTGCCTATAATGTGGCAGAATTTATGAGCCGCGAAAAAAGCATTGATAAAAAAGACAAAGGCGTGGCGTTTTTTTCGCTTGAAATGAGCTCGGATGAGCTGGCGTCGCGTATTTTATCGACCGTGACACAAACGCCGGGGCAAAATATGCGCACCGGTGAGCTCAATAATGCCGAATTTACGCGAATCGCTGCGGCCGTAAGAGAGCTTGAAAATATTCCGCTTTATATCGATGATACGCCGGGGCTGACCATCAACGCGATTCGCACCCGGGCGAGGCGCTTAAAACGCACAAAAGGTTTGGGGCTGATTGTGATTGATTATATTCAATTGATTTCAGGCCCTTCAAGACGCGGAGAAGTCAATCGTGTGCAGGAATTGTCCGAAATTTCACGCGGGCTGAAAATTTTGGCAAAAGAGCTTGATGTGCCGGTGATTGCGCTTTCGCAGTTAAACCGCGGTGTTGAAAGCCGTGACGATAAGCGGCCGCTGATGTCGGATTTGCGCGAGTCGGGGTCTATTGAGCAAGATGCCGATGTCGTGATGTTTGTCTTTAGAGAAAATTATTATATCCACAACGAAGAGCCCAAACAAAAGCAAAATGAAACGGCAGAACACTTGCAACAGCGCATTGCCGAATGGCAAAAACGCGATCGTGAAACGGCTAATTTGGCGGAAGTGATTATCGGCAAACAGCGTCACGGTCCGGTCGGTACGGTCAAACTTTTTTGGAACGGACAATATGCGCAGTTCGGCAATCTTGCCAATGAAGAGGCTTTGCCTGAGCAAATCGGCGGCTAAAATCAGCGTTTTTGCCGGATGCTGAAATAATAGGACGGATTTTCTAAAAAAATACGTATTTTCAGTGCATTAGAACTTATTTTCGGTATTTTGTACAAAAAATAAACAAAAAAATCAAAAAAGTGCATTTTTTTGCTTGTTTTTTGATTCAAATTGTGCTATGTTAAAGACTGAATTATAGAGATTAGGTCTAAGCTTATGTGAATTAAATGAAAAAGATGGAAAAATTTTTCATGTTTCTTAAGGTGTGCCTAATCATAATGTGACTTTTCCATCCAAGCGCCCCTATGGTTGTGTTTGGATGTCATAATAAGTAAGTAAAACAAAAACAATAACGCGTTATGAAAAAAAGTTTTAAAGTGATCGCCGCTATCGGGATGATGGCCGCGATGGTTGCTTGCAACAAAATGGAATTGGAGACTAAGACTGAGGCAGGGGATAACACCTCTGCTTATGGCTATGTTCCTGGTAAGGCTCCGGAACAGCCGAAGCCCCAGACCGACACCCTGCTAAAGACAAACCACTACGGATGGGAGTGGATTGACCTCGTAGTGAACTACGAGTACAAGTCCACTAACACATGGAAGACCGCGGGTGAAAAAGACCTGTACGGTTCTTCCATGACCAGACCCATCGAGGTCAAGGGTGGTGCCAAAGTGGAGAAGGAAGTTTCTTCTGAGGCCGAGCTCGACGGTGTCAAGTACGCCGAGAGCGAGGTTAAGGAAGCTTCCAACACCTGGAACTCCGGTGACTGGTATGGAACGCAGAGTGTCCGCGCTCTTGCTTCCAAGCTTTCGAATGGGAAATATGGTGCTGACTTTGAGCTGACCTACAGCTCTTCTGACGCCCACTTTGCCAAGGATTCCCTGGCAAAGGACTTCCCGGATGTTGCTTGGAGCCACAGCGTGAAAGACACGCTGGTGAAGGCCAATGTAGCCGCCGACAACGGCGGTTACTACAAAACCAACAACTACATCGCCATCCATACTCTGGTGGCAAATGTGGTTAACGATTTTGTAAAGGCCGGCAAAGAGGCTCAGGCCAGCAAGAAGTTTGAGGTGAGGGACACCCTGAGCCTCAAGTTCTTTGTTGCCCCGGATCCTGAGGACAAATTCATTCGTCGTTGGATGGTGGTTGAGCTGTCTGAGGAAAACCAGACCATCAAGGGAGCTTTTGTCACCCGCGAGGAATGGAGCCTCTCCGGCATCATCGAAGTGGATCGCAAGCCTTTCGTAAGAACGGCTACTGCACAGGGTCAGAATTATGGCTATGTACTGGCTTCCACCGATGGTTACAAGACCACCGGCACCAAGGTTGAAGGAACAGGTAACATGACTTTCAATGCCTCTGCCAGTAATGGACATGAGGGCGAAGGCTTCGTGAGCACCTTTAGCCTGTATGGTGATGAAAGCATCACCTACAGCTACAAGGATTGCACCGAAACTGTTATCTGCAAGCTGGTTTGCGATGGTGTTCAGCAGAACATCACTGCAAAAGGTCTTCAGACCATTAACGGCGTATACTACAATGTGAGCGACTACGTTGCAAGCATTGCTCCCGTATACACCGCTACTTGGAAAAATGAAACCGCCAGCATCAACCTTTCCGCCACCTCTAGTCGTGAGATTCGGGTAAAGGTCGAGGAAGTGTTCGAGAATACCCGCCAGGTCAAGACCATTACCGCTAAGGAAAATGGTTTTGATGTAAAGGTGGACTTCTACATGAAATCCAACCTTAAGCCGGAGTATTTGGCCAAGACCTTGGACGACGAGTTTGTGTACAGCTATGCCGGCCGCGAGCACAGCGACCTGATTGCCTCAAGTGCTTCCGATTTTGCCACCACCAGCAATGGTGTTTCCGGCAATACTTATCGGAACACCCTCTCCAACAAGAAGGAAAGCACCCAGAACATTTACGATTGGACCCTGAATAAGAAGGAGACCACTCTTTCTTACAATGGTGCAAGCGTAACTGTCAAGTGTAGCATCTCCTTTGAGGAGCTGGAAGGCAAAGTCGCCGCCACCGCCCATGGCACCAAGAGCGTCAATAATGTCACCTATGACGCGTATGCTTACAAGAACAGCACGCGCGCCACTCTTGCCTGTGAAGGTAAGAAGGTGACGAAGGATGCCTCCACGGCTTACGACGTGCTCGTCAAGCACGACGACACCGTGGAGACGAAGGTTGAGAGCAAGGACTATTCCTTCACGGCAAACGTGAACGGGAATACCCTGGTTGGCACTGGTCTGAATACTGTGAAAAAGGCTGAATACGTGAACGGCGTCAAAAAAGCCGGTTCCGAGCAGACTTATACTCAGGAAAAGATCATCACGGCCACCCTGACCGTGACGCCCACCTTTGGCGTGGCAACCAAGGAAGGCCTGAACGCCAACTTCACCTGGGCATCTTTTGGCGAAACCGCCAACGAGCCGAAAAAAACCGTCGAGGAAAACGGCAAGACCTATGAGGTCACAGCTCGTAACTTCCGCGGTTACGTTGCAGGCAAACCCGCATATCTGCGTCTTGAAGAGAAGGACGAAGTGGTCAGCATTGATGGCGTAACGCTTGCAACGACTTCCGTCGATGCAGTAAAGGCTGTCGATATGGTTGCTTCTGCCGTTGCCGGTAACAACGTCACCCTGACCCCTCAGGTCGAGGTGACCCTCTCCACCGACGATGGCGTGCAGACCAAGGCCGCCGTTGGCAACCCGACCACCTACACCATCGAGGGCAACATGGTTGGTACCTATACCCCGGAGACCGTGCGCACGCATGAGCCTAAGGTAGAAAATGGGCAGGCCGTTGTGTACGTCTATGACGTGACCGACGATGTGAAGGTTCAGGTTCGTAGGGACCCCTTCACCCCCGCCTATTTCCTGACGGCTCAGGCAGGCACCGATGTGTATGCTGCAAATAATCTGTTTGCTACCGTCTACAACGGTGAGCGTAACGGCAGCACTTCCAGCAGCTCGAACAGCTACTGGACTGTTAGCAATAAAAAAGGTCAAATCACCAGCACCATGAGCAATGGTGCCAAGTCTGAGACGAATGTCGCTGACTTTGGTTTTGATCAGACCATCACCTATAAGGATGGGGATTATACCCATACCTTCAATGGTCAGATGGTTATGTCTAACAGCACCGATGCCATTGTGGCCGCCGGTAACAAGACCGTCAACGGTATCGCTTATGAAGCCTCCAATTATCAGGAGAACTTCTACGGCGTATATTCTATTGATGGTACTGTTATTGCCAACCTTTCTGACGCTGTGAAGCGCCAGATTCTGGTCGAGGTTGAGGTGGAGGATATCGTCCCGGGCACGATCTTGTCCGTTGATGTCCGTGCCGTTGCTGCTGCTTGGAATGGTTCCAAGTACATCAACAAAGATGGTCACCTTGATAAGATCAAGGGTCTTGCCGTTGTCACCAAAGAGCATAAGGGTGCTTATATCCCCTTTGCCGGTGCCAATGACAATGTCGCCCTTCCGAGCGACGACGCCATCAAGAACGCCAACTATGTCGAGCGTAGCTACTACGACGCTGACTACGTCGCAGGCTATGACACCGACAAGAGCGGTAATTGGCAGCTTGCTACCGTTGAGGATAAGAGCAACCAGGTTCTTTATAAGGACAATGGTACTAATGTTCGTTCCCTGACGGAGAAATCCATGAACACTTGGGGCTGGTCCAAATCGGAACAGAATTCCAAGGTCAATGGATACAAGATTGAAGTCAAAGATGGCATTTGCACCATCTACTTCAACAACAAGCTTGTCAAGCGCTTTAAATAGTCGAGCGTTCAAATCATAATGTTTGATTGTTTTCGTTATGATTATCACTCTAAGAAACATGTTATTTTTTCAATAAAAAAAACGGCGCCCTCGGGTGCCGTTTCTTTTGTTTTAAAGTGCTTATCTTGAAAATCAAAATTCAAGGCATATATCAAAAATGCTTGAAAAAGGAAACATTTTTATTTTTATAAGGAGAAGCATATATGTATTACCTTTCTAAAATAGCACTTTGGCTTGCCATCATCGGCGGCTTAAACTGGGGTCTTGTCGGTGCATTTAACTTTAACTTGGTCGGGATGATTTTCGGCGATATGAGCATTTTGGCACGTATTGTTTATATCTTGGCCGGATTGTCCGCTATCTGGTTGATTTACGGACAATTTGCGCCCGATACAATCGTCATCGAAAAAAGATAATGAAAACTTAAAATGAAATAAAGCGGCTCTTTTTTAAAAGAGCCGTTTGCTTTTTTATTGAGGTGAGGCTAAATTTTTCTTGACAAAGAGATTGTTTTTTTATGATAATAAGATTGGGTAGAAAAATTTTTGTTTTTTTATCAAGTGCCCGAAAAGGGTGCGGGGTTTTCAACGACCTTTACGCTACTGGCAGTTGGATATCTGCCAAAAATAATTATATCCCCGACAGAAATGGTTCGGGGTGCTTGTGACGAATGTACAAGGGTTTTTCCTAAAGGTCATGAGAGTCATTGTAGTGTGTGATTGTTGAACGCCCTGACCGCCTTTTTGAGGTGGTTTTTTGTTTTAATCTTATTTACAGGGAAATAAAAAATGGGAAAAGTTTGTGCTTTTTTCGGTCACAGGGAGCCTTTTAATCTGGGCTATCAGGAAGAATGGATTGACAGATTGAAAACAATCGTTTCCGTCTTGATTGAAAAAGAAGGGGTCGATACGTTTTATGTGGGTGGTCATGGCGCTTTTGACGTGATTGCCGGAACTGTTGTGCGTGACTTGAAAGAAAAATATCCTTTCATCAGAACATGGCTGATTTTGGCTTATGGTTCACAACTTATGCAATACAAGCCTTTGCCGCCATATGATACTTTTGACTATCCTATCAGTGTCGAAAGATGCAAAAGACGTTATGCCATTGTCGCGCGCAATCAATATATGGTTAATTGTGCGGATTTTATCGTTTCGTACGTCGACGGTATCGGCGGAGCTTATTGCGCCGTCAGATATGCCCTCAAAAAGCACAAAACAGTCATTAATCTCACCAATTTTAATTTTGCCGATTGGGAGTGAGTTTTTATCAAAGCTGATATTTTTTTTGCTAGCCGATGACCTCACGGCGACCGACATGATCTGCAGGGCCGACAATACCTTCATCCTGCATCCTGTCAATCAAAGCGGCCGCGCGGTTATAGCCGATACGCAGACGACGCTGAATATAACTTGTTGAGGCCTTTTTGTCGTTGCGCACAATTTCAACGGCCTGACGGTATAAATCCGCATCCGATCCGCTCATAGATGTACTATCAAACACAGGCCCCGCATCTTTTGTATCAAGTTCGCCTTCGGTGATTTCATCAATATATTCCGGCGCACCTTGCGTTTTTAAGAACTCGGCAATGGCCTCAACTTCACTGTCTTTGACAAAGCTGCCGTGCACGCGTTGAGGTTTAAGACCGGCGGACATAAAGAGCATGTCACCCATGCCGAGAAGTTGTTCGGCGCCTTTTTCACCCAAAATCGTCATGCTGTCAAATTTTGAGGTGACCTGAAAACTGATACGCGATGGGAAGTTGGCCTTAATGACACCCGTGATGACATCAACGGACGGACGTTGCGTTGCCATGATAAGGTGTATGCCGGCGGCGCGGGCTTTTTGAGCCAGACGTTGGATGGCGGCTTCAACTTCTTTTTTGGCCATAATCATCAAATCGGCGACTTCATCAACGACAATGACGATATAAGGCATCGGCGTTGTGTCCAATTCCTGCTGTTCATAAATCGGTTTGCCCGTTTCGGGATCAAATCCGACCTGAATGGTCTTCATGACTTTTTCACCGCTTTCTTTGAGCTCTTTGAGCTTTTGGTTGTAACCGAAAATATTGCGTACGTGCAAGTCAGATATTTTGCGATAACGTTTTTCCATTTCGCAGACTGCCCATTTTAAGCCGACGACGGCCTTGGCCGGATCGGTAATCACCGGCGTTAAAAGGTGAGGAATGTCGTTGTACATCGAAAACTCAAGCATTTTCGGATCAATCATAATCATCTTGCATTCTTCAGGGGTCATCTTATATAAAAGCGATAAAATCATCGAGTTGACACCGACGGATTTACCCGAACCCGTTGTACCAGCAACCAAAAGGTGCGGCATCTTGGCCAAATCCGCATATACGTTTTGGCCGCCGATATCTTTACCCAAAGCAACATTTAAGGTATTTTTTGAGTTTTTAAATGTTTCATCTTCAATCAAATCTCTAAACCAAACGGTTTCACGTTTTTTGTTCGGAATTTCAATACCGATGGTATCTGTGCCGGGAACAACGGCAATTCTGACAGACAAAGCACACATCGAGCGCGCAATATCATCTGCAAGTCCGATGACACGGGCGGTTTTTGTGCCGGCAATCGGCTTAAATTCATAAAGCGTAACAACAGGCCCCGGACGCACGGCCACAATCTCGCCGTTGACGCCGAATTCCTGCAGGACGCTTTCAAGCGAGTGTGCGGTGGCATCCAAATCTTTTTGGCTGACTTCGTTTGTACTTTTTTCTTTCGGACGAGAGAGTAAATCAATGCTTGGAAATTGATAATCCTTTGTGCCGAAAGAGGGCGTATTTTTGCCTGAGCCTGCCTTTGCTTTTGCTTTTTCGGCTTTGGGCTTTGCGTTTAATTTCGGCTCAATCTTGATTTTAGAGGTTTTTGCCGGTTTTTTACCTCTGACAAGGCAATACAATTTATAAATGCCGAGCCAGGTATATGCCAAGGCAATGTATATTTTTTGAGCGATTTTTTTGATAAAATTATACCAGTCTTTGAAAGTGATGCCCATTGCCAAATTAAATGAAACAATAAAGATAAGAGCAAAAACGGTTGCTGATATCGGCTCGCGGTAGGCTTCAATCCGTCCTTTTGAAAGAAAAGAACCTGAAAGCGCTAAAATTTTTTGACCCAAAATACCGCCTAAATTAAACTTTAAAAAATCACATTTTGTACAGGCTTTTGAAATCATTGAAAACAGAGGTGATAATGTTAAAATGCCTGATATGAATGCAAAAATTCGCCATTTAAGAAGCAAAATCGTTTTATAACGAATGAGTTTATATCCCCATACAAAAAAAGCCAAAACAAAGACAGCCGGGGCAAGTCCCAAAAAATAAATACTGATATGAGCTATATCGGCTCCGAAAAGCCCCAAAAGATTTTGAATTTCACCTTCTTTGATGTTGTTCAAATTAGGATCTGACGGGTGATAGGTTGCAACTGCAAGATAAAATGCAATTGCCGCCAAAATCAGTAAAACGCCTGTCAGCCTTTTTAAAAAAGCGCTGATTTTTGTTTCTTTTTTCTTTGTTTTTTTTGCCATTTAATTTACCTGTTATATCTTAAAATTGCGTAATTTGTTCATACTTGTGACAACCTCGTGACCGATACATACACTCGGGTCAAGCTTTAAGCCATCAACATTTTTGGCATTGTAGGCATGGTGTTCAACAACGCGCAAAGCGGTTGTTTTATCATTGGGGTTTGCAAGCAAAAGGTCACGAATAAGGCCATCGATTTTGGATTGAGTTTTTTTATCAAAAACAGGCCGACATAAAGTCATAACGTCTGTCAAACCGGCAGATATAAGGCCGTTTTTTAAGAAAAATGTCATTAAATCGGAATTTTCACTTTCTTCATATTTTTCAAAATCAATAAGAGATCGCTCTTTGTTGAGCATCAATGTTGATATGCAAATAGGATTTTTTGTTTTATAATTGAGCAGATTAAAATCGCCTGAAATGTGATAACACCCGATGTTGAGCAAGTGACATTTGTCATCGCCGAAAGCATACGATGTATGTGACAAGGGTGCACCAAATCGCATCATAAAACCGATTTGGCGTGATAGTTTATCATTAATCCAATAATCTTGAGGATCCAAAAATGCGATATATGATCCTTGAGCTAAATCAAACGCTTGTTTAAGAACCTCATCGTGACTTAAAACCATGGGATTTTCAAAAAATTTGATACGCTCGTCTTTTTGTTCATATTTTGCAAATTTTGCACTAATCAAATTTTTTCCGCTGTTATCGATGACAATCCATTCAGCATTTTTATAAGTTTGATACATAAAGGATTTTACCGCGGTAACGTAAAAGCGTGTGCCGGGGTTGATAATCGTGACAACGGATATTTTTTGTAAGTTCAGCATTTTTACCTTTTGATATTTCACGATATATAATTGACTTTTTATTAAAATACTTCTAAATTCCGAATAAATCATTAATAAAAAGGTTTTTTTTAAGATAAAATGCAGTACGCTTTTGTATTTCCCGGACAAGGTTCACAACATATCGGTATGGGGCGTGAACTTTATGATAATTTCAGATCGGCCAAAGATGTTTTCGATGAGGTTGATGATGCATTAAATCAAAAATTATTTGATTTAATGACAAACGGGACGGAATCCGAGCTCAGATTGACATCAAATGCGCAACCGGCAATTATGGCTGTTTCAATTGCGACCTTAAAAGTGCTTGAAAAAGAGTTTGGCATAAAACTTTCTCAAAAAGTTTCGTTTTTGGCGGGGCACTCTTTGGGAGAATATTCGGCCGCATGTGCCGGCGGTGTTTTTTCGCTTTCCGATACGGCCAAATTATTGCGTATTCGAGGCGATGCCATGCAAAAAGCCGTGCCTGAAGGTATAGGTTCAATGCTTGCCGTTTTAGGCCTGTCGTTTGAAGATGTAGAGGGGCTTGTTGAGGCCTCATCTGATGAAGACTGTTTTTGCTCAAGTGCCAATGACAATATGACAGGTCAGGTTGTGCTGTCAGGGCATATTAAAGCGCTTGAAAAGGCCGCTCGGATTGCGCCTGAATTCGGGGCAAAAAAAGCTGTTTTCTTAAATGTAAGTGCGCCTTTCCACAGCCCGTTGATGGCTCCGGCTCAAATGGTGATGGCAAAAGCCTTATCAAAAGTTTTTGCAAATGATGCAAAAATTAAAATTGTGCAAAATGTTGTTGCTTTGCCTGTCCTCAAAAAAGAAGAAATTATTAAAAATTTAACATTGCAAGTCACCTCGACGGTCAGATGGCGTGAAACGATGGATTTTTTGAGCGAAAATGCCGTGACGGATGTCATTGAGCTCGGTCCGTCAAATGTTTTGACCAATATGTTTAAGCGTGCGTATAAAAATATTTATGCAACGGCTGTACATACCCCTGATGAAATAAGTGAGCTTGCAAATAATTTATAACCCAATATTGAAAGGAAAAAAATATGTTTGAATTAAAAGATAAAGTTGCTTTAATCACCGGTGCTTCTGGCGGTTTAGGTGATAAAATCGCACGTACCCTTCATGCGCAAGGGGCCAAACTTGCTTTAACGGATATGCGCCCCCAAGGGATGGAAAAATTAAAGGCAGAGCTTGGAAATGGTGTTGAATGTTTTGTCGCCAACCTTTCAAATGCCGATGAAATCAAAAATTTGGTGTCAGATGTTGAGGCGAAATTCGGTAAGATTGATATTTTAGTCAACAATGCCGGTTTGACGCGTGATAATCTGTTTATGCGTATGTCTGATGAAGATTGGCAACTTGTTTTGGATGTCAATTTATCCGCAGGTTTTAAGCTTTCAAAAGCTGTGATTCGAGGAATGATGAAGCGTCGGTTCGGTCGTATCATCGGTATTGCGTCTGTTGTCGGCGTGATGGGCAATGCGGGGCAGGCTAATTACAGTGCCTCAAAAGCCGGTATGATTGCGATGAATAAATGTTTAGCGCAAGAAGTCGGCTCAAGAAATATCACGGTCAACTCTATTGCGCCGGGCTTTATCCGTACGCCGATGACAGATGTTTTGCCCGATGACGTGAAGGCCAATTTGCTTTCTAAAATTCCTGAAG
The DNA here is from genome assembly GCA_902785935.1 of uncultured Pseudomonadota bacterium. GTDB lineage: Bacteria > Pseudomonadota > Alphaproteobacteria > RF32 > CAG-239 > UBA1254. Next base: position 36,852 of record CADAAN010000003.1, on the reverse strand, counting down.
CGCGTTTGGGTGAAGCCCAAGATATTGCGAATGTTGTTGCTTTTTTAGCTTCTGATGAGGCATCGTATATTACGGGGCAGACGATACACGTGAACGGCGGTATGGCCATGATATAGAAAAAACACGCTCTTTGGGCGTCTAAATACAGAATTTTTGGCTCGGGCTCGGTCATGTACGTTTATGTACACTCCTGTCGCCCGAGCCAAAAATTCTTATTATCCGCCTCAAATATCGTGTTTTTTCAGCGGCTTGTATCGAGTGTGTCTATGTACGATCCTGTCGCCTGAAGCGGAAAATCTTATTATTTGCCTCAAATATCGTGTTTTTTCAGCGGCTTGTATCGAGTGTGTCTATGTACACTTCCTCCACCGGTGAAAGTATTTATAATTCATTTCTGATAACATGATAAAAATAACAAGTGTCTAAGTTTGTTTCGCATATCTGGCACCCCTCGATGATATCAGACATTTTAACTTCCGTAATACCTTCTGCAGGCCAGTATATGTCCTTGCTTCCTGCTTGTATAAATCCGCCTTGATAATTTTCTGCCGGTTTATTCCACCATTCAACCGGAGATGCCTTTTCCCATCCTGCAGAGGCAAAAGCAATACACGATTTTGAATCGGTGAAATATATTCTAAATTCACCCAAAACATATGAACCGTTATCATAAAAACCCATACCCAATGTTCCTATCGGAAGTTTGCAAACCTCTGTTCCATAAGAATCTGTTATTACCTGACAATCCGGTAAAAGCCCGTATTTGATTAAATCTTCGGCATCATAAATCTCAATACCTTCTTTCCAGCCTTTTTGCTCTAATTCCATAAAGCGTTGAAGGACTTGATTATACGTGTCAATCGTTTGATTCATTTTGTATTTAAACATTGCGGCGCTGTAACCTTTGAGTGCGCCCGCCGATAACACCCCGATAACGGCCAGCATACCGAGCATTTCAACCATACTTCTGCCTGATTCGTTTCTATATTTCATAAAGTTTCTCCTGGTTTTATTAAAAATTAAAAAAGTCGCGTCTTTCAGGAGCGACGGGGTATACAACAATCATATGATACGAAATGATTCCGATAATCTTTAGGATAATGCCTTGTACATTCATTATCAGTACCCCGACTCTTTTTCGGGATAAACGTTGTTTAAAATAAAAAAAACAACACCACAAAAACAGTGTTATCTTCACTGCGTATCATCAAGGCTGTTGTAAGCCCCGTGCCCTTTTTGAGCACTTGATAAAAAAGCCCCAGCTTTAATATCTGGAATTGACTGTATCATAAAAATTTAAAATTGTAAACAAATTTTTTTAAGCCAAAACCAAGCGGGACATATACTTTGGTTTTATGTATCTTGATAAATACCAAATGAGGCATATATCCAAGGTGTCTGATGGTGATAAAAATGCGAATGAAAAAGGTTTTTATCTTTGATGTCAGACAAAAGAGGTCCCTTTTTTGAGGTGAATTATGACATGGGTCATAATAAAAGGGAAAAAAGAGAGGAGTGTATATGTCCTCTCTTTTTTGATATCGTCAAAATTGTTGTGGCATTTGAAAAAAATTTTTTGTATACTTGATTTAGAGTGTACCTTTCAGGAGAGATAGAATGCCGAAAATTTCCGTTGTTATGCCGATTTATAATGTTGAAAAATACCTCAAACGTTCGTTAAAATCAGTTTTGAGCCAAACATTTGAAGATTTTGAGCTGATTTGCGTTAATGACGGCTCTTTCGATAACAGTTTGAAAATTTTGGAAGAATATGGTGCAAAAGATGCACGCATCAAAATAATCAGCCAAGAAAACCAAGGCCTTTCGATGGCAAGAAATGTCGGACTTAAAGAAGCTTGCGGCGAATGGGTTTATTTTTTTGATTCTGATGATGCCTTGCATCCGCAGGCATTTGAGCTTTGTTTGATGATAGCATCACGTGATGATGTTGATATGGTGTGTTTTGATTATCAAAAATCAGATGGTATATCTTATCATCCGACGGTTATTGATGCCACAAAAGTTAAAGCAAAAATAAGCAAAAATCCGCTTGACTATGCTTTTAAAACGGGGGCATATCGCATTTCGTTTAATGTATGGACAAAGCTTTATAAGCGTGCGATTGTTGAAAATATTTCGTTTATCAAAGGTATTCATTTTGAAGATTGCCCGCACACGTTTGCGGTTTTGCAAAAGCACCCGAAAACGGCGATTATGCAGGAAAAGCTTTATTTTTATACCATCAATCCGGCATCGATTTCAAACCAAAAATCATCAGCCAAGCAAATTGAAGATTATTTTGAGGTGGTCAAATACACCTATGGCGTTTATCAAAATACGCCTGATTTGAAAGTTATTCGCAAGTATTTGTTTCCGAAATTGCTTCGTACGCAACTAAGGCGGCTCAAAAAAGCGCCGGACGATGTGCGGCCTTTAATGACGCAGGCTTTTAAAAAAGAACTTTGGTATTTGGCGGATAAAAACATGCTTTCGCCCTTTTCCTGCGGTATTTTTAAATATTTGGAATATATGAAAATACTTAAAGCTTGATAAGCTGAAACGGAGTTATTTTTTTTGAAGTCTATCCCTTAAAATCGGGATGTATGGTTTAAGAACGACTTGAAAAGCGCCGGCAACAAATGCACTCTGTTATAGGTCGGCGTCGTGATGGTGAAAACAAAACTCTTATTTTTCATTGATATAACTTCATTTTTTTCTTAACCATTTCACAAGGCAAAATTTTGTAAAGAATTTCATAAAAATCTTTACGTTTTTGTTTTTTTTCGTAGGTGTATTTTCTAAACATTAAAACTCTTTTATTTTTTGTTTTAACATTACCAAAATCCTTTAAAATAATTTCTCGAATTCCATCGTATAATTCCTTGGGTTTATTTTTATACCAATAATAAACCTGTGGACAATAACAGCATAAACGTTGTTTGTATTTTTCAAAAAGTCCCTTTTCTTTAAATAACGTAATGACTTCATTTAAAAATATAAGAATATCTTTTGTATGTGTTTTATTGGTAATTGCCCCTAATCTGTTTTGTCTATAATAATAAAGGGGCTCATCAACAAAAGTTATTTGGCTTGTATTTAAATACCCCGTAAAGAAAGGAACAATATCTTCATATTTAACCCCTTGGGGATACCTAATATGCTTTTTGAAGAAAGACTGTTTATAAAGACGAAGATACGCAGCCCCGTTATTATCAAACGCTTGAAGGATTAAATCATTTGAAGGATTATTCATATACGAATCGTCTGTTATATCATCTGTCTGACAATTTATCCTATGCATCCGGCAAATAACAATATCTGAATCAAAATCCTTTGCTTTTATATACATTTTTTCAAACATTGTATGGTCAACAAAATCATCACTATCAACACACCCGTAATATTCTCCTGTTGCTTGTGTAAAACCTATATTTCTAGCCTCTCCTAATCCTACATTTTTTTGATTTTTGATGTAAACAATTCGAGGATCGCGAGCCATAAACTCACGAATAATAGTTTCTTCATTTGCCGGAGAACAATCATCAACAATGATAATTTCAATCTCTTTTAATGTCTGATTGACAACGCTTTCTATGCATTGACGAATATAGTCTTCCACATTATATACAGGAATAACAATTGATACTTTAGGCTGTTTTTTCATTTTCCTTCCTTTAAGATAACATTTCGTAAATCATTTATAAATCGTTCAACATTATGCGTTTGGCGTACATAATTGATGGCAGTGACGGCTTTTTGTTCATAAAGCTCATCATTTTCCATCATCTCTTTTAAAGCCGGAATAAATTTTTCCGCTTCACCAAAGCCATCACCGTCAATCGTGCCGACAAAAGTACCGAATCTTTTTGCCAAATCTTCACGCTCTAAATCGGCAATTAATACTGTCCCGTAGGACAAGGCCTCTAACCATGATATCGGGATACCTTCCCATACGGCGGTTGAAAGCAATACGCGAGATTCTTTTATTAAACGTTTTTTTTCGTCACCATCGACGTGACCGACAAAATGCAAATTTTTGATACTGCCGTCCATATAAGGCGCCAACATACGCTTATTATCTTCCTGATATCTGAAAAACTGGCCAAGAACAAAAAATTCATACTCCGGTATACGTTTTGCAACTTCACAAAACAACCAGCAACGTTTTTGTGCTTCAAGACGTCCGAGAAAAATAATTTGTTTTTTCTTTTTTGAAATATCAAACTTAAAATCAAAATCTATATCGACAGGATTTGGCAGATATTGAACGGGTGTTTTTTCAGGCAAATCATAAAGTTCCATAGCCAAATGATTGAGACTGTAACCTTGTGAAATAAATGTCACTCTGTCTTTTGTTGCCCATTCATGCACTTTGTCATATATTTTTTGACTGTAAAAACACGGATCTTTAATGGAATGCATTGTATCAATCACGTTATCCCAAGCTGATTTCGGGCGAGGGTCTTGTATCCATAAGATAAGACGTTTGGCAGGATTTGTTTCGTGTTTTAAGACAAAATCGGAAGTCAGCTCAATAGAAAGGTATACGTCGTAATTTTTCTTTTGCAAAAAGCGCTCTGCCAAATATTTTTGCCGCGGCAAACGGTATAAATCGACATCATCGACATGAAATTTTTGTTTAAAAAATTTCCATTTGCTCTTACCGAGAAGAACGTCTATTTGAATATCGTCATTCGGGATATATTTTGCAATGTATTTGCGCGCTAAAAATCCATATCCGCCGAATGCTGTTCCCGCACCACCGAAAAATTCATCAATCAAAAGTCCGACCTTGATTTTTTTGTTTAAGACTTTTGTTGTCAGCTTGAAATAATGATGCCACAATTTTTTAAGTTCGTGATGACATTTTTTATGCCACGGTTTTCGCTTGCCTGTATAATGTATAATAACGGCCTTTTTTCGTTTTGCGCGGTCCGTTTTTGCATTTTCGGTTGTAAAATTGTAAATACTGTCAAGCTCTTTTATGAAACCCTTAAATGTGATGTTGATGACATCTTGGTCTTGGTATAAAATTTGCCCTTCAAGTTTTAAAGTATTCTCAAAAAGAGTTTGGACCATTTTATCTTTTCTGATTTTTTCCAAATTGAACAACAAAACGCCCGCATTGATGTATAAATCTGATGCATTAAACCCGATTTTTGATTTATAATTTTGTGTTTTGATATACAGATCTTCGACGCCGGCCACATAAAAATTTTTGATGTCCGTATCATAAAGCGCTCCTAAATCGCCGTTTACAACCAAATCAGCGTCAAGGTAAAGACACTTATCCATCTCAGGTTTTAATTCGGCAATTAAATATCTGAAATATGTTTCGATGCTGATGTGATCAATGTTGAGCTTAAAATTTTTAAAAAGCTTGATATCAGGTACAATATATTCAATATCAAAATTTTTATAAGTCAGTTTGAGCTTTGAAAATTTTTTTTGATTAATTTGTGAAATACTTGTTGTTAAGACAAAAAAGTGCAAATCGTGAGTTTCGTTGTTCTTCAAAATCGAGGTGAGCGTCACCAAAAGCTTGTCAGAAAAAACATCATTAACAGCAAAAAATATATTCATAAGAAAGCATATCCTCTATCAAAAAAAGGTTCCTTTTTTTGATACACTTTTTTAAAATATAACAATGTCGTTAAAATATAGGGTTGACAAGTCGCTTTACTTTTCTATAATGTGTATCAAAAAAAGGAACCTTTTTTTGTTACAGGCATGATATGATACCAAAGAGAATATTTTACGTTTGGGGCGCTGATGAACCAAAACGGCGAGATGTTGAACTGTGTATTTTAACTTGGCGTCAGGTTATGCCTGATTTTGAGATTATTGAAATCAATGAAAAAAGCACAACTTTTTTTGATTTTAAAAAAGAATTAAAAAACAATCTTTGGTTTCGAGAAGTTTATCGCCGCAAAATTTGGGCGTGTGTCGCTGATTATATCAGGATTAAAGTTCTTTTTGAACATGGTGGTGTATATTTTGATACAGATGTTTCTGCCTTAAAGTCACTGATGCCGTTTTTAGATGATAAGTGTTTCGTCGGTATGCAAAAAAATGCCGAGGAAAGTTCGTATGATTATGTTGAACCTGCTATTTTGGGTGCGCAAAAAGGCAATCCGATTTTAGGCAAAATTCTTAAAATTTATGAGGGGGATATTTTTAAGCTTCCCATATATTCCATGCCGCAAATTTTTGATTATGTCTTGCGCCAAACATATCAAGACAAATTTGCTTTTTTCGGTGCGCGCGAAAAACAAAAAATTTTAACTTACGACGATATCACAATTTATCCCGAGCGCTATTTTATTCCCTTTGAGGATAATGAAAAATTCAGCTTTGAATGCATCAGCAATGACACGCATACAATACATTGGTGGGGATCAAGCTGGACAAGGCCCGAAATTTTGTTTTTCTTAAAACACAAGCATATGTACAGCTTAAAAGAGCTGAGCAAGATGACCCCGGAAGAAAGATGGAAGGCACGCTTTTGTTTATTCGGGTTGCCGATTTTCCCTTTGTCATATCAAAATGATATTTATCAAATTTTCGGGCTGAATCTGTTGCGCATTCAAAAAAGAGGGGTTGATAAAAACAAAAAATATACGCCCGTTCTTGAACTTAAATTATTTGATAAAATACCGCTTTTGAAAATTGAAGAAAAACACAATCAAAGTGCAAAAAAAATTGTCATTTTCGGCCTGCCGATTTTTATGATTAAAAAGAAAAGAGAGATGTGATGATACCTGTATTTTTGACAAGTGATGAAAATTATGCCAAATATATGTCGGTTACGATACAATCCGTTATTGAAGGCACAAAAGAAAAAGTCGCTTTTTACATTTTGGATGGCGGTATTGAGCGTGCAACAGCCGACAAAATTAAAAATCAGCTCGAAAACACAAAACACAGCATTGAATTTATCAAAATCGATTTGTCTTTGTTTCAAAATTTTCCGGATATTCGGCATTTTTCGATGAATACATATTTCAGGTATTTAATCCCCGACATCAAGCCAAAACTCAAAAAAATTTTATATATTGATACGGATATGACCATTGCCGGCGATGTTGCCGAGATATATCAAACGGATTTATTCGGCAAGGGGTTAGGTGCTGTACCATATTTGGAAGAAACCTGCAATAAAAAAGAATATCAAAAATATAAACAAAATTTAGGCTTATCTGCTGCGCATTCTTATTTTAATGCGGGGTTGTTGTTGATTGATTGTGATTATTGGCGTCAGCATAATGTGACGCAAACCCTTTTTGAAAAAACGAATTTGTTTAAAAATCAGCTCAAAATGCCGGATCAAGACGTTTTAAACCTTGTTTTTGAACAAAATTATCATATTTTGCCGCCGCAATACAATATTGTTGCCGATGTGACGAGTACATATTTTGATTTTGACGCCTATTTTGCCCGATTCCAAGGATGCCGTGTCATACACTATACGGGCGGCAAAGGGGTTCGCCCGTGGGTTAAACAGGATGTGCCGGGACAAAAATTGTTTTGGAAGTTTGCATTAAAAACGCCTTTTTTTGATAACTTGAAATTTGAGCTTTTGCTTAATCAAACAACACATATTTCAAATGAACTTCAAGCAGCATTGCCTCTGTCTTCAACTTTGAGAATCAGACTTTTTAATATTTTGCCGATTTTGACGATTAAAACCAAGCAAGGGCGAACAAAAGTATATTTATTCGGAATTGTCTTGCTGTTGACAATAAGAAGGAAATAAAGATGACTCAGGTTTCTGTTGTTGTCCCTGTATACAATGTTGAAAAGTATCTCAAACAATGTTTAGATTCGCTTATCAATCAAACATTGAAGGATATTGAAATAATTCTTGTCGATGACGGCAGTACGGATCAATCAGGTAAAATTTGCGATGAATATGCATCCAAAGATAAACGGATTAATGTTATTCATCAAAAAAATACAGGCCTCAGTGGAGCTAGAAATAACGGATTTTTATGTGCTACATCAGAGTTTTTGGCTACAATTGATTCAGATGATTTTATTTCAACGGATTATTTAGAAAAATTGTATGTATTTGCCAAAGAAAAAAAATTAGATATTGCTTGTGCGCAAATCAAATCGTATTGTGATGGAGAAATATCCGACTTAACGAATTTTGGAAATAATATCTTCTTCTCATCGCTGAAAGATAAATTAAGATATTTCAAGAATGATATACCATATTTTTGGACAAGTGTTGTTAACAAGCTTTTCAGAGCATCTTTAATCAAAAATTTACAGAAAACCCCTAATCCTAAAAATCTTAATATTGGTGAAGATTGTCTGATGATGGTTAAGGTGGCTTTCTTATCTGATAAAATCGGTGGCGTTCATGATGCTTTTTATTATTATCAAATAAATCCAGCATCACTAACACATAGTTGCGATTTAAATAAAAACAAGCAAAAAGATTTAGCGATGCGAGAAATTGTTTCTTTTATGAACAAACAAAAGTGTTCTAAAGAATGCTTTGATATTGTGTTTTTAAATTGCCTTTACCATAACCTTTGTTCACAAGAAAATTTACAAATATATCTTAAAGAAAGTATCTGGAAAAATGAATACCGTCATAGTCGTTTTTATCCTCAGAAAGTGTTGTGGTATAAATTTCTTTATAAGTTGTCATTCGGTAAAAAAAGAAAAATTCGTAAAGATTTGTATAGAGATTTAAAAGAAAGACAAGTCCTTTATGAAATGCAAAAAACATTGAAAGAAAAATGATGAAAACAATTTGCGTTATATTGGGTACACGCCCGGAAGCCATTAAACTCGCCCCGGTTATTTTAGCCTTAAAGAAAAATAAAAATTTTAATGTTTTGGTATGCAATACGGAACAACAAAAAGAGCTGTCTAATCAAACGCTTTCATTTTTTGACATTAAAGCCGATTTTCGGCTTGATGTGATGAGACCGAATCAAACGCTTAGCGGACTACAGGCTTGTATTTTAGAAAAACTTTATGATGTATATGATAACAATCAAATTGATGCGACAATTGTTCAAGGGGATACAATGACGGTTTTTTCGGGCGCCTTAAATTCTTTTTATCACAAAGTTCCCGTTTTCCATGTGGAAGCAGGGTTGCGCTCAAATGATTTGTTCGAGCCTTTTCCTGAGGAAGCTATGCGTCAAATGACATCTCGTATAGCGAATTTACACTTTGCGCCGACAAATTTGGCTTACAAAGCCCTTTTGAAAGAGGGTGTTAAAAGCGAAAATATTGTATTAACCGGCAATACGGTTGTTGATGCATTATCCTGTCTGTCAAAACAAGTATTGATTTCTGCCGAAAAAAGTCTTCAAAACAAAGGTGTTGCATTCAGTGATAAGTTGGTTTTGGTAACGGTTCATCGCAGAGAAAATCATGGTGATCGCTTGGTACACATTTTATCGGCTATTAAAAAATTGGCAAAACAGTTTAATGACCATCAATTTGTTTTGCCTGTCCATCCAAACCCGAATGTACATGATAAAGTGTATGAAGTTTTGGAAAAGGTTAAAAATATTGTTTTAACAACACCGCTTGATTATCCGGAACTTGTTGCTTTGATGAAAAATACAAAGCTTATTTTAACCGATAGCGGCGGCATACAAGAGGAAGCTCCGACATTTGGCAATCCTGTTCTGGTGATGCGTTATGAAACGGAGCGTATGGAAGGGATAGAAGCAGGCTTTTCAAAACTTGTCGGTGCTGATGAGAAAAAAATTATTTTTCAAGCAGGTCTTATTTTATCACAACGAAAAGAAGATGTGCGCTTTGATGGCCGTCAAAATCCTTATGGTGACGGGATGGCTGCTCAAAAAATTGTTGAAGCTATTGAAACTTATTTTAAAAGGAGCAAGGAACAGTGATACCAAAAATTTTACATTATGTTTGGGTTGGAGATCAAGAAAAGCCCGAATTAGTGCTTAAATGTATTGAAAGTTGGAAAAAATATTGTCCGGATTACGAAATTAAAGAATGGGGTAATGAAGTTTTAAAAAATATCGATAACGCCTATGTTAAAGAAGCCTTTAAGGCAAGAAAATGGGCTTTTGTTTCAGATTATTTAAGACTTTATGCCTTAAAAACATATGGCGGATTTTATGTCGATTCTGATTTGGAAATTACGGCAAATCTTGATGAATTTTGCTCTTACGAATTTGTAAGCGGCTATGAAAATTATAATCATTACATATCTCCTATTACGGCTTTGATGGGGGCATCAAAAGAAAGCAAAATTATTACAAGTTTGCTCAAAGATTATGATGACAAACATTTTATTTTACCGGATGGAACTTATGACCAAACAACCAATACCATTACGATTACACATTTTTTTGAAAGAGAATACGGATTAAAAAAACCTTATGACGGAACAAAAAGAACATTGCTCGGAAAAGATGGTATCATTGAGCCGTATTTTATATTTTGTCGGCCGGAAATTGGCAAAAAAAATGTTTCAATACATCATTTTAACGGGTCTTGGGTTGATGGATATTCAAGAAAGAAAATTTTTTCTTTCGGGCGATGGTCTTGGGTAAAATTTAAAAAATTGAAAAAAATCACAAGCATTGTCTTACCCTTGAAGCCTGATGAAAAAATTGTGTTTTCGATAAAAAGAAAATTAAACAGTCGCATCTTTGCATTGGTTAAAAAAATATAAAGAGAATAACGTGAAAATATTTGAGAAAATAAAGATAAAACAAAAAAGGGAAATTTTATATATTTAAAAATCATAATTAATAATTTGTAATACGATAACATATGGTTATCAAAAAGCCATGACCTCACTGGAAGATGGAATAAAAAAATACGTAAGTGAATACTTAAATTGTGCAGATATATATGTTTAGCTTACCGTTACCTCATCCAAGATGGCTTCGAAGGTTTGGTTTTGCGGGGCGGCGATATATGCGCCGGCTTTGATTTGCGGTTCGATACCTTTGAGATAAAACTGGCGCAAGCGCACGAATTTGTGCCCGTCAAGGCTGTATGATGCTACAAAATCGTCGCCGCGGCGTTCTATTTTATAAAAAATCTCAGTCGGCATTTGAGAAATGACTGTTCCTGCCCAGTCGGAATGTCCCTCAACTGTCAGGCAGGTTCCGATTTCGGGTGATGTAGCGTCTTTACTCATCAATGCGGTCTTAAACCAGTTGCGCTCGTCGATGCGCACCATTAATCCGCATTGGTTGAATTTTTCGGCCTTTTCAAAGCGCCATTTAATCGTCAGCTTAAAATCTTTTTCAAATTTCTTATAAAAAAAGTGCGCATTGTCTTTTTTGACCTTGTGATGAACGGCACACCAAAAATCAGTGCCGCTTTTGGCAACAATTTTCATCTCATGGGTTGCAAAAATGACGTTTGCCGGCTCATTGTACCATTCAAAGTCAAGTAGGTTTTCAAGCTTCATTAAAAGTTCCTTTGCGGCGTGTCTTGCAGAGCATTCAGGGTCTGTTCTAAAACAAGATCATGTTTTTTCGGCGCTTTTATTTTTAAGGTGATAATCAAATCGCCTTTCTTTTGAGCTGTTTCGATTCCAAGCCCTTTGAGACGCAGTTTGTCATCACTTGATGAATAGGGCGGAATGGTAACGTTAACCTTATTTTTTAGAGTCGGCACCATTATTTTTGCGCCCAAAACAGCCTCTTTGATACTGATTGGCAAATCAAGCAATAAATTGAGCCCGTCCGACTTAAAATAAGCATGCGGTCTGATATGGATTTTGATATAAGCATCACCGCTTTCACCGCCTGCAATACTTGCACTGCCCATGTTTTTTAAGCGAAAACTTTGCCCTTCCGTCGTGCCTGCCGGAATATTGAGTTTGATAGTTTTGCCGTCAATACGTATGTTTTTAACCGCGCCTTTTGCTGCGTCCAAAAAATCAACATCAAGTGTCATGGATACGTCAAGCCCTTTAGGTGCCGCTCCTCTAAACGGATTATATTCAGCGCCTGTGCTTTGCCGTGAACGGCGCTTGCCTGCCGAGGAAAAAACATTTAAGATATCATCACCGAAAATGGATGAAAAGTCAAATCCTGCGCCCCCTCCGAACGGATCCGCGCCGGCATTTGAAGAACTGTATGTGCGGTATGTTCGTCCGCCAAACGGATTTTCCGCGCCACCAAAACCGGATGCGCCGAAACCTGTGGGTTTGCCCTCTTCATCAATCGCGCCGGCGTCGTATTTTGCGCGCTTATCTTTGTCGCCCAAAACCTCATAGGCCGCGTTGACCTGCTTAAACTTTTCAGCCGCTGAAGCATCATCTTTGTTTAAATCCGGATGATATTTGCGCGCCAATTTTCGATACGCGGATTTAATGTCCGTGTCGCTTGCGGATTTTGAAACACCCAAAATATCATATAAATTTTTCATCGTACTTTAGACCTTTAAAAATATCTATTCCTAAAGGTTGATATAGGAAATTTGATGCCTTATTGCAAGTCAATGCAATCAAAAGTTGCAACTTTACTGTGATTTTCTCGCATCACAATTTCGCGCAAATAGGCTTTTTTGCCGTCGGTATTGTCCATACAATAATTAATGGCAAGCGAGGCCAACTCGTCAATGCGCACATTGCGATATTCATAAGATACAAAATCGTTGCCGTGCTGTTTTAAGACAATATTTTCTTGATAACGCGCGATATCCTCAGGGCTCGGATAAGCGGGAGTTTCTTGCGGGGCATAAAGTTGCTCGGGTTCATGATGCGCGCATGCGCTTAAAAACAATCCGGCAAAAGGCAGTAAAAACAATATTTTTTTCATTTTTTTAAGCTTTCAAAATGACATTTGGCTTGATTATATCAGGCAGATATAAACAAATTGTTAATTCAGCTCATTATAAATTTTTTTACCGCTTGCTTTTAAAATATCATAAATGCGTTTGTCGCTACGTGATTTTGATTTTTCATTGCTCAAAGAATCAATCTTTTTTTGCAATTTTTCATTAAATTTTTTATCCTGACGCAATTTTTCAATCGTTTCTAAATTTTCTTTATCGTTTAATTTATAATCGACAACGGCCTTTAATGTCGCAAGATATGCGGCATCCATCTCGGAGAGCTTTTGTGCATATGAGGGCAGAACCGCGCCAAAGTACAACAAAAATACAAGATATCTCATACTTTTATCCTTTAAAATTAAAATTCGGATTTTATTTTAAAAAAACATGGCCTGCGCCGTTATACCCGAAATGGTATTTAAGTTTTCGACCAACTGTTCCACATCGTCGCTTGAAGCATCCAAAACGATATGAATCAAGCGAATACCTCTTTTTTCATAAGGTAAACCGAGCCTGCTTATGATGCAATCTGAAAAATGATGCAATAAGGCATTAACTTCAGGAATTTTATCAAAATTTTCAATTAAAATACCGAGCGTTGCGATTTGTTTTGTCATGAGTTGTCTCCTTTTTGAGTTGTTGAAATGGAATCTTCTTGTCCGTTTAAGTTATGTAAAAACTGCTTTTCTATTTTCAAGTACTGATCCAAAAGCCATTGAGAACGAGTGATAATGACCAAAGTTGCCATCAATAAAATAAAGGCCATCATAATAAAGAACATCACCAATATCAGCCGAAAACTTGTCAAAATCAGCAAAGGCAGTCTGTTTGCAGGTTTTGCATGCCACAATACAGTATATATTTTAGAAATACGTTCGTTTGAAATCAAGAGATTTTTTAATGTTTCCCGATTGTTTTTTAAAGTGTCCTTAAAAAGCGTGTGTGATGTATTGATACATTCGGTTTGATTTTGTTTTTCGCAATAATCTTGCATCGGTGCTTTTTTTAAATGCAATTTAACAAGCGCTTTTCCAATTACATCCAATACAACTAAATTCCAGCCGATAAGTCCTTTCAAAAACGGCGACATTGAGAGCAAAACAGCAGTGGTTATCAAAATTCGCATCAAAATATTAGGCAAATACGGCGTGATAAACGGGCGTACGACTTGGCTGAAAAAGCCGATAATCGCATACAAAATGAGTGAAAAAAGGAAAATTCGTATAAAATAACTTTTAAACAAAGCTTGCCACAGCTTTTCTTCCGTGAAATTTGTGTTTCTGACTTGTGAAGTCTGATCAATATAATCAAGCCACTTCTGAGGCAGTGCCTTTTCAAGAAGTTTATAGATTTTATTTGATGATTTAATCATAATCGGTGTTAAAAATGTTGTGACAACGGATACAGCCACAATAATCGGATAAACGAAATCGTCCAAAATTTTTAAGTTCATGCCGAGTGAGGCAATAATAAAGGCAAATTCACCGACCTGTGCAAGTGAAAATCCGCCGCAGACAGCTGTTTTTAGAGTTTGTCCTGATATAACAAATCCGAAGACGGAAAAAAATGCTTTGCCGATTAAAACAACAAGTGTAATGATCAAAATCGGTTTTGCGTATGTTATAAACATCTCAGGGTTGACCATCATGCCGACGCTGACGAAAAATACGGCACCGAATAAGTCTTTTAGAGGTTGAATCACATTTTCTATACGCTTTGCTGATATTGCTTCAGATAAAATAGAACCCATCATAAAAGCTCCGAGTGCGGATGAAAATCCGAAGTATACAGCCAGACAAACCATCGACAGCGAAAGAGCAATCGCGACAAGAAGCAGCATTTCATCGTTTAAAAAGTCATTGAGTTTGCGCAAAACGCTCGGAATAACATAAATACCGCACACAAAACATAAAGCCAAAAAAATCACGAGCTTTAGCGCATTTAAAATGAGTGTACCGCCTTCAATACCCTTGCCGATGGCGATCGTCGGAAGCAAAACAAGCAGCAAAATGCCCATAATATCTTCAATCACAAGCACGCCAAAAACCAAATCAGTGAATCGTTGCTTTTTTATTTTTAGGTCATCAAATGCCTTGATGATGATGGTTGTCGACGACATTGAAATCATCGAACCTAAAAAGAAGCTGTCAATTGTGCTCCAGCCCAAAAGCAGACCGGTATAATATCCGAAAAATAACAGCAAAAATATATTCAGTGTTGCAGTCAATAAAGCAGATTTTCCGACACTGACCATTTTGTTGAAACTAAATTCAAGTCCGAGCGAGAAAAGCAAAAAAATAACGCCGATATCTGCCCATAATGAAAGATTGTCCTGATCCGATACGGTCGGTAAAAAATTGAGATATGGACCGGCAAAAATACCGGCAAGTATATAACCTAAAACCATCGGTTGTTTTAATTTTTTGAAAATCAGCGTTGTGACGGCGGCATAAACCGTAATCAACATTAAATCAATAATCAGCGGATCAATCGCGTGCATTTTTTATTCCTTGTTGAAAATATTTCTTCGGCAAAAAATATAAAAAATAAGTATTAACATTTTTCTAAATAACAAGAATATATTTAACAAAAGAGTCACAAATATTGTTATTTTTTTTCTTGACATATATTTTTGTTTATGGCAAAATCAAAGTAAATAGGATAAGGGGGATTTTTCTTATCCCGCCGTTGCTTAGTGTTAAGGTGCTTTTTGGTTTTGATTGGAGAACAGGTATGATGTGTCGAAATATCCGAAACTTTGTTTTGTTGGCTTTGTGTGCATTTGCATATGATTTAAAGGCGCAAGATATGCTTTGTGAGCCATTGCCCGATTGTACCGATTTGGGCTATGAGTTGAGTGTTACCTGCTCGGATTCTGAAGCGCTGGCCTGTCCTTATGATGTGCGTTATAAAAAATGTGCCAACCCGAGCTGTGAAACACTCGGATATACAAAAACGGATAAAACAAAATGGTGTAAAAATATCATTGCTTGCCCGACGGATGCGGCTTATACATTGTGCGCCGAAGGATGTGGTAAGATTTGTCCGTCAGAATCATCCATTGACCCGAATTGCCAATATGGTCGTACGTCTGTTGATACGGATGGTTGCGGCAATACTTGTTATCGATGCAATATTTGTCCAGAAGATGAGCAAACGGGTTATACAACGGCGGCTTTGTCATGTACTTCAGCGCAATATGTTGTTTCAAGGCTTACCTCTCATTGTGGTGCGGAAGGTGAAAGGTATATTTGTGCCGATTGTCCGACGGGTATGAAAGCCTCGTATTTGAATAGTTATAAGTGTGTGTGCGATAGTACGCAAGGTTATACAACTTCATGCCCTGCAAACGCCGTATGTCAGGGGACATCGTCTATTTTCGGCCCATGTCAGCAATTAAGCGGATGTCAAGATGGGTATACATGGAACGGCTCAAGCTGTGAAAAAGATTGCACGGCAACATGTACCTCAGAGGGGTATAAAGACCAAGAAAGTGGTGTAGATACATATTGCTATAACTTGTTAACACCTGAAGTTTGCTGCACAACGTGTTATACAGAGGGTGCTAAGAAATCTTGTTCAGAGCTTTCGACCGTTTCTGTCACTTATTTTAACTCATCTTCGGATGCGGCAGGTGCAAACAGTTGTTATAAATATGCTTCTCAGACAGTATGTGCGGGCACGTGCTATACAAGAGGCGTGGCAAAAACCTGTAATGAACTGAACAGTTCTTGGTATGATCAGACGACTGCATCCCAGAATGGTACTTATAATATTTCGCCTGTGACATCTGCTTGCCGTGATGATTGCTACAAACGTGACGGAGAGGCATGCAATGACGTGTGCGGTGAGGGTGTATTTGCAAGTTATACATACACAACAGAGGCAGAGGCTTCCGCAAATGGCGGCTATAATATCGACCAAAAGCAAAAATGCGATAACAATTATTGTTACAGCAGAGGAACGCCGAAAACCTGCCCGATTGGTTATGCAACGACGGCTTCTGAATGCGGCGATAACTTTGTACTCGGCTCTTCAACCAATGGTAAGTCCGGTGATAGTACGTGTTATGATTGCAAATGCGATAGCTCGCACTGCGGTGCTAATTGTGAGACATATATCACAACCTGTGATGATTCTTATAAATGGACAAAAGACAATCGCCCGTCACATTCACATTGGCCGACGGATGCAACGCCTTGTATTCCGGTCAATGCGGCGACTTGTACAAAGGAAGATGAGCTCTATGACGACTTTGAATGCGATACCAATTATAAGAAAAATACTGCAGGCACAGGTTGTGAGAAGATTTGCACCCCTGCTTGCCCGACTGGTTGGTCGGCAACGCCGGTTTCAAAGAGTTATGATTGCCAAACCGTTGAGACCGAATCCAAATCAAATGGCTGCGGCGGCACAATTACTTGCTATCAAGTATCTAATGCCGGATGTAAAACATCTTGTAATGATTACGGCTATTCAGATGCTCGGGACGTTCAAGGCTATAGCTGTACGAAAGTGCCAGAATTTACAAATGAGATAGGCCAAGAATTGTCTTGTTATGATAAGTGTTCACCATGCGCAACAGCTACAGCTTATTGCTCTCACCCATCTAAAGTTGGAAATTATCAAATTCCTTATACAGCAGGTACGGAAATGTGTCCTGTGACCTGTTATTGTTCTGCTACGTGTAGTGATCATGGCTATAAAAACTCTGCTACAGGAAACTATACACATCCCATTGAACAGACATTTTGCGGATCGGTTAATAAGACGTGTTACGTTTCAACAACCTGTGAAGATCATGGTTATAAATCTTCACCCCAAGCGGGATATGTTGCATATACGATGAATTTCTATGGCGTTCAAAAAACATGCTATGTTAGAACCGTTTGTGATGAAATTAATCCTAAATTTTCCGGTACTCAAACACCTTATTATGATACGAGAATCAACGTGCCTATTCCTAATGGCTCAACCCTGACATGCTATTATCATACAAGCAATAGTGGTGGTGGTGATGCTTGCTTTGATCCTTCAGAGGTTGGTGTTTGTTGTGAATTTACCGGACTAAACTTCTGGTGCAGCCGAAATCAATAGAGTACATGTTAAATATGGAGCTTTCTTTAAATACAGCGCGAGATATGCTAGCCCCATTGTTTGAAAACAGCAATATGCTTCCGCGTGATATTTTTGATTATAAAAATCAAATGCACGATAATGTATCGGTTTGCATTCGTCGCTCTTTTCCACTGATAAAAGAAGAACTCCTATCCTTTATCACAGAACCTTTGAAAGACATTGTTTGTTATGGTTCGTTGTGTTCTTCCATCCACCATTCTAATTCGTGGTTAAATGTGGCGTTTGTTGTTGATACTTCGCTGCCGGATGAAACGTTGGCTTGTCTGGGTTTATCCTTAAAAAAACGAGGCCTTGTTTTTAAAATTTATAATCATCCGATTTCTTTCAGCGTTGTAAAACCGAAAAATGTCATTTCATCAAATTGGTCTATTATGTATAATCGTTGGAATAAAGAGCCGCAATTTCAAAATTTTTCTTATGATTTGGATTTTTTTCTTGAAGAATATATGAAATTAAATAATTCATTTCATGCCGCGCTTGATGATCTGCCCAAGAATAAAGATGGCATATATACGCCTGAAAGTTGTGCAA
Organism: uncultured Pseudomonadota bacterium; assembly: GCA_902785935.1. Classification (GTDB taxonomy): domain Bacteria; phylum Pseudomonadota; class Alphaproteobacteria; order RF32; family CAG-239; genus UBA1254. Next base: position 18,378 of record CADAAN010000003.1, on the reverse strand, counting down.
AAATCAAAGCTTATTTTGATGATCTGGAACAAAAAGCCAAAGATGCGCTTTTAACTGCGCCCGAACATGAATATTCTTTAGCCTATAATTTGTGGCTTGCTTTGGATATTTTTAATGTGCGTGAACATTTCTTTATCGAAATTGCTAAATCGGAAAGTTATTATCTATCAGGAGACATTAATGAAAACATTTGATTTAGCATCGACTGTTCAGCGTCTTTTAACCCCGCAGGAAATTTTGGCGCCTTTTGTCTTTGATGAAAATGGTATCATGCATGAAGACGTTCGGCAGGGTCTTCTAAAAATAGCTGATTTTGTGATAAACAAAACAATCAAAAATATTTCAGGTCTTAGAGTAACGGATGTTTGTTTAACAGGTTCATGTAGTGGATATCTCTACCATAACAATTCGGATATTGATATTCGGATTGTTGTTAAAAATGAGCATTGTTCAGCACTGGCCAAAGATAAAAAACATTTTGATATGTTTCTTGCAGCGCAATTAAATGGTTTTTTGATACAAACTAAAGAATTACGTTATCAAAAACGTGTGGTAGATGTTAAAATGTCGTCTGAAAATATTGATTTTTTATCACTTTATTCCATTAAAAACAATCAATGGCTGATTAAACCTGAAAAAGATTTAAAACTGACAGAAGATGAGATAATGGAATATTATCTTAAACGAAAACAAGAAATTTCTGAGGAATTTGAGCGTATTAAACAAAAATATCATGGAAGAGAATTAGGTAAACAGATAAATGAATTTTATATTCGCACATATGAACGTTCTATTGTCGGAAAACCTATGGTGAAAGACTATTTTGTATTTAAGCTCTTACATTATGAACGCCTCTTAAAACCAATCGGTGCTGAAAGCATCAGAGCATATAATGAGGCTTTTACGCTTAAATCCCACCCTTAAAACTGTTTATATATGTTGCTTTCATGTCTGTCTTAGAAACTAGGGAAGAAATTATGAAGATGATGCTTCATAATCCTAAAATTACAACAAAAGATATGGCTAAAAAACTACATCTTACTCCCAAAGGTGTAGAATGGCACTTATCAAATATGAAAAAAGCCGGTCAAATCAAGCATGTCGGTTCAACAAAAGCCGGATATTGGGAAGTTATCAAAAAGTAAAACAGAACCTGAACAAAAAGTAAAACAGTTTATTCTGGGTTTTTGTGTTGAGATGATTGTTTCAAATTTTATGAAAAAGTGTTGACTTTTTAAAAAAAACCGACCAATTTAATATCAGATGTTAAATTAGTCGGGAAAATATTTTAAAATCCGGCTTTGTGTATATTTATTTAAAAAATCTTAAAAAAAGTGCTTGACTCTCGGCGGTATTTTGTTATATTGCGCTCACTTGCTTGAGAATCGTTGAAGATTTTCAAGCGGGTATTTGTGTTAATTTAATAAACTTTATAAGGAAATTTGTGATGCCTACAATTAATCAGTTAATTCGTAACTCACGAACACCGAAAGTGAAGAGAAACAAAGTTCCGGCTTTGAAGGCTTGTCCGCAAAAGCGCGGTGTTTGCACAAGGGTTTATACAACAACCCCTAAAAAACCGAACTCCGCTTTGCGTAAGGTAGCCCGTGTTCGCTTAACGAACGGCTTTGAAGTAATCAGCTATATCCCTGGTGAAGGTCATAATCTTCAAGAACACTCAGTGGTGCTGATTAGAGGAGGCCGTGTGAAAGACTTGCCTGGTGTTCGTTATCATATCATTCGCGGTACCTTGGATACTCAAGGTGTGTCTAAACGTCGTCAACGTCGTTCTTTATACGGCGCTAAGAGACCTAAATAGGAGAATACCATGTCACGTCGTCATAGTGCAATTAAAAGAGTCGTGCTTCCTGATGCCAAATATGGTGATAAGGTTGTTGCGAAATTTATCAATAACGTTATGGAAGACGGTAAAAAAGCCGTTGCTGAAAAAATTGTTTATTCAGCATTTGATATTATCGCTTCCAAAACAAAACAAGAGCCTTTGGCTGTATTTGCCGAAGCGCTTGAAAATGTTAAACCTATGGTTGAGGTTCGTTCTCGCCGCGTCGGCGGTGCAACGTACCAAGTTCCTTGCGAGGTGAGAGCTGACCGTCGTCAAGCCCTTGCGATTCGCTGGATTTTGGCCGCTGCATTGAAGCGTTCTGAAACAACCATGACAGACAGATTAGCCGGTGAGCTTTTAGATGCTTATGCCAACCGCGGTGCTGCCGTTAAAAAACGTGAAGATACCCACAAGATGGCTGAAGCAAACAAAGCTTTCTCACACTATAAGTTCTAAAAAAGGGTTTGACAGATGCCTCGTACACATAAATTGGAATTGTATAGAAACATCGGTATCATGGCACATATTGATGCCGGTAAAACCACCACAACGGAACGTATTTTGTATTACACCGGTATTTCACACAAAATCGGTGAAGTGCATGACGGTGCCGCCACGATGGACTGGATGGAACAAGAGCAAGAGCGCGGTATTACGATTACGTCTGCCGCCACAACCTGCTATTGGAAAGGCCACAGAATCAACATCATCGATACGCCGGGCCACGTTGACTTCACTGCTGAAGTTGAGCGTTCGCTTCGTGTTTTGGATGGTGCAATTACTGTTTTTGATTCTGTCGCGGGTGTTGAGCCTCAGTCTGAAACGGTTTGGCGTCAAGCTGATAAGTACAAAGTTCCGAGAATTTGCTTCTGCAACAAGATGGACAGAATCGGCGCAAACTTCTATCGTTGTCTTGATATGATTGTTGATCGCTTGGGCGCAAGACCGCTTGCAATGCAGCTTCCGATCGGTGCCGAATCCGAATTTAAGGGTATGGTTGATTTGCTTAAAATGAAGGCCATTATCTATACGGGTGATACGGCAGATTCTCCGATTGAAGAGCAGGAAATTCCGGCAGACTTAAAAGATAAAGCCGAAGAGTATCATGCTCAGCTCATTGAAACGGCCGTTGAACAAGATGAACAAGCTATGGAAGATTATCTTGAGGGTAAAGAAGTTTCAATCGAAACTCTCAAGAAGTGCATCCGCAAGGGTACGCTTGCCCAAGATTTTGTGCCTGTGTTCTGCGGTACGGCTTTCAAAAATAAAGGTGTTCAGCCCTTGTTAGACGCTGTTGTCGATTATTTGCCTTCGCCGATGGATATTCCGGCTATTGAAGGTACAAAACCCGGCACGGAAGAAGTCATCGTTCGTCATCCTTCAGACACAGAGCCGATGTCAGCCTTGGCTTTCAAGATTATGAACGACCCGTTTGTCGGCTCGCTGACATTTACGCGTATTTATTCGGGTAAAATCGAAGCCGGCACTTATATCTATAACTCTGTTAAAGATAAAAAAGAACGTATCGGGCGTATGCTTTTGATGCATGCCAATAAGCGTGATGACTTGAAAGAAGCTTTTGCCGGTGATATTATCGCTTTAGCAGGCTTGAAAGACACCACGACCGGTGACACGCTTTGCGATTCATCAAATCCGATTGTTTTGGAAAACATGGAATTTCCTGAGCCGGTGATTGAACTCGCCGTTGAGCCGAAAACAAAAGTTGATGTCGAAAAGATGGGCTTGGCTTTGGCAAGACTTGCAATGGAAGATCCTTCATTTAAGGTCTCGTCTGATCCGGAAAGCGGTCAAACAATCATTAAAGGTATGGGTGAACTACACCTTGAGATTATTGTTGATCGTTTGAAACGTGAATTTAAGGTTGAGGCAAATGTCGGTGAACCGCAAGTGGCTTATCGTGAAACAATCACAAAGCCTTGCGATATCGAATATACCCACAAAAAACAGTCCGGTGGTGCCGGTCAGTTCGCTAAAGTTAAAATTAAGTTTGAACCGACTGAAGACCATACCGGCTTTGAATTTTGCAACACTGTTGTCGGCGGTAATGTGCCGAAGGAATATATTCCGGGTGTTGAAAAAGGCCTTAGATCTGCAATGGATACCGGTGTGTTGGCGGGCTATCCCGTGACCGGCGTGAAGGCAACACTTTATGATGGTGCTTATCACGAAGTCGACTCGAATGTTATGTGCTTTGAAATTGCTGCCCGTGCTGCTTTCAGAGAAGGTATGCGTCAGGCGGATGCTAAACTTTTAGAGCCGATTATGAAGGTTGAAGTTGTGACCCCTGAAGAATATATGGGCGATATCATCGGTGATTTGAACTCGCGCAGAGGCTTGGTCAACGGTATGGATCAACGTGGTAACGCACGCGTCGTTGATGCGTTTGTTCCGCTTGCCAATATGTTTGGCTATGTCAACACGCTTCGTTCGCTCTCACAAGGTCGTGCTCAGTTTACGATGATCTTTGATCACTATTCTGAAGTTCCGAGAGAAGTTGCCGAGGCTATCAAGGCAAAAAACGCTTAATGTGAATTAACTTGAGGGCAGGGGATTAGCCCTTGCCCTTGTATTTTATTTTAATTGGAGAAATTAATAATGGCAAAAGAGAAATTTGAACGCAGCAAGCCGCACTGCAACATCGGTACCATCGGGCACGTTGACCATGGAAAGACGACATTAACAGCGGCAATCACGAAGGTATTGGCAGAAGAGGGCGGTGCCGCATTTACGGCATACGACCAAATCGATAAAGCACCTGAAGAAAGAGCACGTGGTATCACCATTTCAACGGCACACGTTGAATATGAGACCCCCAATCGTCACTATGCACACGTTGACTGCCCGGGCCACGCGGACTATGTTAAGAACATGATTACGGGTGCGGCACAGATGGACGGTGCAATTTTGGTTGTGTCAGCAGCAGACGGCCCGATGCCTCAAACACGTGAGCACATTTTGCTGGCTCGTCAAGTCGGTGTTCCTGCAATTGTTGTATACATGAACAAAGTTGATCAGGTAGATGATCCTGAATTGTTGGAACTCGTAGAGATGGAAATTCGTGATTTGCTGAGCTCATACGGCTTCCCCGGAGATGAAATTCCGATTGTTAAAGGGTCAGCATTGGCCGTTTTGGAAGATGGCGACAAAAAGATTGGTCACGATTCAATCATTGAATTGATGAAGGCAGTTGACAGCTATATTCCGCAGCCGGATCGTCCGAAGGATAAACCGTTTTTGATGCCGATTGAAGACGTATTTTCAATTTCAGGTCGTGGTACGGTTGTGACGGGTCGTGTTGAACGCGGTATTATCAAAGTCGGTGACGAAATCGAAATCGTTGGTATTCGTCCGACAGCCAAGACAACATGTACGGGTATTGAAATGTTCCGTAAGCTCCTTGATCAAGGTGAAGCAGGCGATAACATCGGTGTATTGCTTCGTGGTACAAAGAGAGAAGAAGTTGAGCGTGGACAAGTGTTGGCAGCACCCGGATCGGAAGAAGGCGGCCGTCATACACCGTTTTTCTCAAACTATCGTCCTCAGTTCTATTTCAGAACGACAGATGTGACGGGCTCAATCGAATTGCCTGAAGGTACAGAGATGGTGATGCCCGGTGATAACATCACAATGACAGCAAAGCTTATTCACCCGATTGCAATGAACGAAGGACTTCGTTTTGCTATTCGTGAAGGTGGGCATACTGTCGGTGCAGGTGTCGTTTCCAAAATCTTAAAGTAATTGGGGCTGTATAACAGCGCATCTAATGCAAAAAGCTCCTCAAAAGTTTCCTCATGTACGTTTAAGTACACTGCGGTACTTTTGAGGAGCTTTTCACACCATCTGCACTATTCTCCATCCCCTTGTTTAAGTGTATATTTATTCTCCTACACTCCTGTCGCTTTCAAGAGGCGTTCTTATTATTTACCTCGTTCTCCAAGTTTTTAGTCTTGTATATCTTTATGTCGCAGGCGGGAAAATCTTTTATTATTCGCCTCAAATATCGAACTTTTAGTACCTTATACAATTTTATTATTTACCTCGCTATCCGAGTTTTTTGTGTCTTATGTATGTCTTTGCACACTCTCTCAACAGCAGGAAAATTTTTTATTATTCATCTCAAATATCGGGCTTTTAGGCAATACACGCTCTGGGAGATTGCCGGAACAAGTCCGGCAATGACAGAATATAGGTGTTGTCATTAACGGGCGCGCCCCACATCGGACGACCTGTCCCTTATTGTCATCCGCGGGCGAAGTCCCGCGGATCTCATTCTTAGCGATACCTTATCTTGACCGAATTGACCTTGCCCGCGACGGCATTCGCCTCGTCGATGGTATAAATGCGAATGTCCGAACGAACAGGGGCTGAGGGTGTTTCTACAACATCATCAACGACGTTTGTACCTTCACTGTCGCTACCTTCGATGATTTCTTCTTCCGATTTATCCTCAACAAGCGGTGTCCTGTCATACAAGCTCGCAAGCTCAATGTTGTTTGTTTTTGCATAAGCACTGCAATTTGCAATTGTATTTTTTTCACCACCTTCACCGCATGTATAATTACCATCACCCACCATATCCAGCAAATTTAGGCATTCTTGTTTTGTATTACATAAATCTTCTCCAGCCATTGATTGTGCTTTTGTTTCTTTACAATCTTGATAATCACTGCAATTATCCCAATCTGCCATTGTTGCAAGAGAAGAATAAAATGTGCCGTCAATTTCATAAATACCGATAGAGTCTTTTAAATATCCATAAATATTATCGGATCCTTTACCTTCACATAAGTCTATTTTTTCTTGTGGACACATAATTGTGCCGGTAACACCTAAAAAAGCACTATCTCCGATATCTTCGACCCCCTCACCGATAGCTATTGTATCGGCTTCTGTATTATTAAAAGCTCCCTCTCCGATTTCTTGGATAGAATCCGGGATAAGAAGTGTATTCAGTGTCAAGCCTGCCAAAGCGTAATCTCCTATTGTTTCTACAGAATTTCCGATAATTAATTCCTCTATATATCGATTTGAATTGAAGGCTTCATCTTCTATTGTCGTCACATCATCACCGATGATAAGACGAGTCAAATCATAATCTCCTTTAAAACTCTCAGAGCCAATTGTTTGTACCCCGGCACCGATGACAATATTTTCTAAATTTTCGTTAAATTGAAAAGCATATTCAGATATATTTATATGACCGCTGATTTCTAGGTTTGTAATGTTATCAGGAATATAATCTCCATACGGACATCCAAAACAGGAAAAAGTTCCATATTGGATTGTTCCGCTTGTATTACCATCCATTGGGCCATAAATATTAAGTGTATTATCCGTATATTCATAATAGCAATTTTCACCGCATGAATAACAATCTATATTCGAATTTTCACAATCATCATACTTTGAAGCAAAAGCTTGAATAATAGATGAGAAGGTTAAAGTTATTACTGTAATTAAAATTGAAATTATTTTATTTTTCATAATTTATCTCCTGTTTCGTTTTTTTGTGTCATTAAAAATTAAAAAAAGTCGCACCTTTTAAGAGCGACGGGGAGTTCGAAAATCATACCATGTGAAATGACTCTTATAGCCTTTAGAATAACATTCTTGTACATTCGCTACAAGCTCCCCAACTTTTATCGGGGATAATGTGCTTTTAAACAAAAAAAAGCACTGCAAAATCACAGTGTTGTCCACTGCACATGGTTCAAGAGCTTTCGACAGCCCCGCGCCCTTTTCGGGCACTTGATAAAGAAACCGAAATTTCCTTATCTGGGTTTAATTATCTCATAAAATAATCTGTCCGTCAAGCACAAAAACAAAAAAATAAAAAAAGTTTTAAAAAAAGTGAAAAAAGGTGTTGACTCTCAAAAATATTTTAATATAATCCGCTTAATTTTGAAAAGTGGTGATCAACTTTTTGAATGTTTTATTTATTGATAATGGAGAATTAATTTGGCTCGTATAGCTGGCGTAAATATCCCGAGTGCCAAAAGGGTAGAGGTCGCTTTGACCTATATTTTTGGTATCGGTCGTAAAACTGCTCAAGACATTTGTACTAAATCCGGTGTCTCGATGGACAGACGTGTACAAGACTTAAGCGATGAAGAAGTTTCTAAGCTTCGTGAAGTCATCGACCACGATTATTTGGTCGAAGGCGAACTTCGTCGTGAAGTCGGCGTCAACATCAAAAGATTGATGGATCTCGGATGCTATCGTGGATTAAGGCATCGTAAAGGTTTGCCGGTACGTGGACAAAGCACAAAACAAAATGCACGTACACGTAAAGGTAAACGTAAAACTGTTGCCAATAAGAAGAAATAAGTGAGGGTATAATGGCAAAAGCAGCAACACAACGTGTTAAGAAAAAAGAAAAAAAGAATATCACATCCGGCGTAGCCCATGTGAATTCGACTTTCAACAATACCAGAGTGACCATTACTGATGCTCAAGGCAACACTGTCGCTTGGTCGACAGCCGGTGCGCAAGGTTTTAAGGGTTCAAGAAAATCAACACCTTATGCCGCACAGGTTGCCGCTGAAGAAGCCGGTAAAAAGGCTCAGGAATCTGGTATGACAACCTTAGAAGTTGAGGTTAAAGGTCCGGGTTCAGGGCGTGAATCTGCTGTCAGAGCTTTGCAGGTTGTCGGTTTTACAATCACATCGATTCGCGATGTGACACCGATTCCGCATAACGGCTGCAGATTAAGAAAACGCCGTCGCGTATAGCTTTCTATTTCGGGTTGGCGGCAGTTGGGTTGATATTGCCGCCGGCCATAAGCTTTTGATTTAACACATTTTATAAAAAAAGAGGGTATTCCGGTGATTCAGAAAAATTGGCAAGAACTTATTAAACCGACTAATTTAGATATTTCTTCCGAAGAGAAGAACAAAGCTAAAATAGTAATCGAACCCCTTGAGAGAGGCTTTGGTTTAACACTCGGCAACGCTTTGAGACGCGTTTTGTTGTCTTCACTTCAGGGCGGTGCCGTTTCAGCAATTAAAATTAACGGCGTTTTGCACGAATTTTCAGTGATTGAAGGTGTTCGTGAAGATGTGACGGATATTGTTTTGAACATTAAAGGTTTGGCCGTTGCGGTACACAGCGATGGTCAAAAAACAATGTATTTGGACGCTCAAGGTCCTTGCGTTGTGACGGCTTCAATGATTGATACGGGGCATGATGTTGAAATTATGAATCCCGATCACGTGATTTGTAACTTGGATGCCGGCGGTAAAATTTCGATGGAATTGACCGTGACGACAGGCAAGGGTTATGTCCCTGCATATTTGAGCAAATCTTCCGATTCGCCGATTGGTGTTATTGCGGTTGACGCAATTTATTCACCGATTAAAAAAGTTTCTTACAAAGTTGAAAATACGCGTGTCGGTAATATCACGGACTATGACAAGCTGACAATGGTTGTTGAAACAAACGGCGTCGTAACGCCGGAAGATGCGGTTGCTTATGCGGCACGCATTTTGCAAGATCAATTAAAACCGTTTATCAATTTTGATGAACCTGAAGCTGAAGTTGAAGATGTTAAGGAAGAATTGCCGTTCAATCGTCATTTGCTTCGCAAAGTTGAAGAGCTTGAACTTTCTGTTCGCTCTGCAAACTGCCTTAAGAATGACAACATTATCTACATCGGTGATCTTGTTCAAAAGACAGAGGCTGAAATGCTTCGTACACCGAACTTTGGTCGCAAATCCTTAAACGAAATCAAAGAAGTTTTAGCAAAGATGGGTATCCACCTCGGTATGGAAACTCCGGGTTGGCCGCCTGAGAATATTGAAGAATTGATCAAAAAATGTGACGATCACTTCTAAAAACTTTGTATAGCTAGTATCTACTTGAAAGCTTGAATGCTTATGTACGTTTTTTGTACACTGCGCATTCAAGCTTTCTTCGTATCTACACGCTATACAAAGTTTTTACGTTGACAACGGGTAACTACTTGAACCCCCTCTCGCTCATGTACGTTTTTTGTACACTTCGCGAGCTGCGTATTTCCCTCGTTCTACAAAGTTTTTACGTTGACAACGGGCTTATGTACGTTTTTTTTGTACACTGCGCATTCAAGCGGTTGTTCGTATCTACACGCTATACAAAGTTTTTATTTTTTTCTCTTTACTTTTATTCAAAGCTATGTCATAATAATCATTGTAACCAAAATGGTTGCGGTGTTTAGAAGGCACGAACAATCAAATTAGCTCCTTTAGAGAGGAGTAAGTGATATAAGGGCTAATGCCTCGAATAAGCTTAACTGATTGATTGCAGTTCTTCTAGCTCCTCCGTTTTGGTTATATAAAACGGAATTTTTTTATTTTAAAAAGGAGAAAAGATATGATAAAATATATTTTGATTTTAGGACTGATTTTAAGTTTTAATGCGCAGGCATATAACCTTTCTTGGCAATTTAATAAAATAACTAAAGTGCTATCTCTTTACGCCACTAATAAAGAAGAAGCTGCCACTACCGGCGATTATGAACGAACTTACAGTACTGCTTTAGGATATAATTCAACTGCCCCATGGTCTTACGCAAGAAGTAGTAGTTATCCAACTTCAGTTAGCATTGGCAATCTTTCGTATATAGGAAGGTATGCACTTGCAGATTTGAGAGGCATCACAAACATTACTATTCCAGATTCCGTTGAAACTATCGGCGATTATGCCTTTCGGGGTGACACCAGTTTAACCTCGGTGACCATCGGTGATGGTGTAGCATCTATTGGAGCAGGTGCTTTTTATGATACCCCTTCCAACATGAAAATTTATTGCCAAGATACATCAGAAGGCAGATGCTCTTCTTTAATCAACGCCAACAATGCCGGTCAATTGTCAAAATTGCAACTTTTCACAAGAGATTTAAACGGGAATATGATTTTATACAGCAAAGATGAAGATGGCATGGTTGTTACTCAAGACGGCACAAAATATACCTCCCTCAATGATTTGCATAGCGGAAATCCTTATCATGAACCGGAACCGGAGCCTGAACCGGAACCCGAACCGGAACCCGAACCGGTCGGAGAAGTCACAGATAACGGCGATTCAGGTGATGGTGATGTTCTGGCAAATAATGACAACGGCGGTGAAGGCAATGGCGGTCTTGACGATGTTATAGAAACACCCTCAGCGCCTCAACGTGCGGATATTCGCATTTACACCATCGACGAGGCCAATGCTGTCGCCGGTGAGGTTAATTCCGTCAAAATCAGGTATCGGTAGATCCTGAAATAAATTCAGGATGACGGTGTTTTTGATGAGATGGCCGGAATGTATCCGTCCATGATATTTTAAGGCAAGACAAACACTTTTTCGATTCGGTATCGATAAAATTTTGGGATACAACATTAAAAAAAGGCCGAAGATAAAATATCTTCGGTCTTTTTTTCATGCGTAAAGGCTAAATCCACTTTTTTTCTTTAGCCTTTTCTAATGCCTTGCCTTCAAGACACCTGTTCTGATGGTAATACTGAACCCATTTCTTGGGATCCTTCTTTTCAAAGAGAGCTAACTGAGCCTCTTCGGACAGCTGTACGTTGTCGCGCATATAACGCGCAAGAACCTTGTCTGCTTCCACCCCTTCCATCTTGACAAAGGGAACGTCGAGCTCGGGCAATCTCAGCCATGCGGCTGTTTCGGAATCGGCGTTATCCATCATCACATCGATAAGATGCAAAGCCTTTTTGTGGGCGATGATAATCTTCTTTTGATCGTGGGTAACGCAAGTTTTGAGACAGTACTGTACAAAGTACCACTCGTCCTTTTCAAGCATTGCCTTGAAGACGGTATCCGAAAGAGAATGACCCATGAGGTACTCTTCATAGTACGCCTTTTTGCCGGCGTCCAAAAGCATCATCTGCACCTTTTCGGACAAGGGATACTCTTTTTCAACCACGTAGGTGCTGAATTTTTCGAGAGGCACGTTGAAAATGACGATGTCGTTTTCGATTTTCTGCCCCGCATCAATGGTCTGAACAATTTTTTTGATTTCTTCTTTTGTCATAATTATTCCGCCTCGGCTTTAACGAGGACTGTTGACTCTAAGGTTTGATTATAGGAATATGTATACGAACTTATGGTAACAAATTTTTGTTGTTGTCAAGACCTTCTTTGATTAATTAATTAAAAAATAGGCAGATGCTTCATCTTTAGATATTTCGGCTTTGAAAAAAAATATGCTTGAAAGTCGTGCTTTGATGTGCTAATCTCTGCCTTATCAAAATCGTAAGATGAAAGAGAAAAATGTCTGACGAAATACGAAAAATAGGTATTATTGCCGGCGGCGGAAGTTTGCCGAAAATGTTGATTGAACATTTAAAGAAAAATCAAATTCCCTTTGACGTGTTGGCAATTTGCTCTAATGCGGACAAGGCTTGTTTTGATGACAGTTTTGATTATAAGTGGATTCGCATCGGTGAGGCCGGTACGGGTTTTAAGTATTTTAAACAAAGCGGTGTCCAGGATATTGTGATGATCGGTACCATTCATCGGCCGACACTTGCTGATCTTGTGCCTGATTTGAGAACGGCCGCGTTTTTTGCAAAAATCGGATTTAAAGCATTGGGTGATGATGGTATTTTGCGCGCGTTGACCCGTGAAATTGAAAAAGAAGGTTTTAAGGTCGTCGGTATTCATGAAGTTTTGCCTGACATTTTGCTTAAAGAAGGTGTTTTGACAAAGTGCAAACCTGACAAGCAGGCTCTTGCAGACATTAAACGCGGGGTTGAAGTTGCCTTAACGCTTGGCAAACTTGATGTCGGACAGGCGGTTGTTGTTCAGCAGGGACTTGTGCTCGGTGTTGAAGGTATTGAAGGCACGGATGAACTTATCAAACGCTGTGGTTCTTATAAACGTAAAGGTGATGGCGGTGTCTTGGTCAAGCTTCGAAAAATGCAACAGGATATGCGTCTTGATTTGCCGACCATCGGGATGAGAACAGTTGAAAATGCACATCAGGCCGGCTTAAAGGGCTTGGCCGTGCATGCCGGCAATGCTTTGATGGTTAATGAAATCGAGGCCGTCAAGCTTGCAAACAGCTATAAAATGTTTATCATCGGAATCAATCCATCGGAGTATATTTAAGATGAAAGTTTATATTATAGCCGGCGAGCCGTCCGGTGATTTACTTGCCTCAAGGCTGATGCGTGCCATGTGTGCCAAATGTCCGGATACCGAATTTTTCGGTGTGGGCGGTGAAACGATGGAGCGGGAAGGGCTTAAATCGCTTTTTGATGTTAAAGAACTGGCCGTGATGGGGATTTTGGAAGTTGTGCCATCAATACCGCGCATTTTGAAACGTATCCGTCAGACGGTTGACGATATTGTGCGCGTTAAGCCCGATGTTGTTATTACCGTTGACAGTTGGAGTTTTTCGGCGCGTATCCACAAAGCTTTGAGAAAAAGAAAGCTCAAAATCAAGCAAGTTCATTATGTCGCGCCGCAAGTTTGGGCTTGGAAGAAAAAGCGCGCGCGTACGATGTATAAATATATTGATCATTTGCTCACCCTTTTTCCTTATGAGCCGAAATATTTTACGCCCTATCATTTAGAGGCGACGTTTGTCGGTCATCCGGTGATTGAAAGTGCAGTTTTATATGGCAACGGTGATGATTTTAAGGCACGCTTTAATATTGCAGATGACAAAAAAGTGATGGCGATTTTGCCCGGCTCACGCAAAAATGAGGTAGCGCGATTGTTGCCTGTCTTTTTAGATGCGGCGGAAACATTTTATCAAAAGCATCCGGATTTTGTGTTTGTTATTCCGACCGTCAAAACGGTAGAAGACAAGGTGCGTGAAATGACGCAACATACGAAATTGCCGCTTTATATTTTAAATACGGAATATGACAGACACGATGCTTTTAAGGCCGCCGACGTGGCTGTTGCCGCCTCGGGGACGGTAGCGCTTGAGCTTGCCATGGTTGACGTGCCGCATATTATTGCGTATCGTGTGGCGCCGCTTACGGCATTTTTGGCCCGAAGGTTGCTTAAAATAGAGTTTGTTAATTTGAGCAATATTTTGCTCGGGCGTGAAGTTGTGCCGGAGTTGTTGCAGGAAAATTGCAACAAAGACAAAATTTTGTATTACCTCGGAGAGCTTATAAAAAAGGGTGATTTGTATCAAAAACAAATGGACGGCTTTAAAAAGGTTAAAGAAATTTTGGGCTTAAATGAACAGACGCCGAGCGCTAATGCTTGCGATGTTTTGCTTTCCATCACGGGCTGTGATGCTTGAATACCTCAAAAAAAATCTGACAGATGAATATGAACGGCATTTTTTGTGGGTGCCTGTTTTGTTCGGGCTCGGTATCGGTTTTTATTTTGCCGTGCCGTTTGAAGTAAATGCATTTGTACTGATTTTTTTGACAGAGCTTTTGCTTTTAATGATTTATCTTTGTCGCAAAAGGCAGATGCATGTTTTGTTTTTGACCTGTATTTTGTTGATTGCATCAGGCTTTTCATACATCAAGCTTTACAGTGTTTATCAGGCAAAGCATGTTTCGTTTGTGCAAAATACCGAAACAATTTATCTTAAAGGTAAAATTTTGCGTACGGATAGTATGCCGAGCGGCAAAACAAGAATTTGGCTGAAAAATGTTTCTGATTTTGAAAATGACAGAACAGGGATTTATCGCATTTCAGTCAGACAAAAAGCAAATTTTGCCAATGGTCAATGCGTGGAAACGGTTGCCTCTGTCATGAAGCCTTCTTATCCCTTAAAAGTCGGCGGGTTTGAATTTGACAGGCACGCTTTTTATCAAGGTATTTCAGCTATCGGCTATGCTTTGAGCGGCATTTATGAAACTGACTGCGATGCAAAAGAGGGGGTTGTCGGCAGATTTTCTGATTTTATCAATCATGCACGTTCAAATATTGCATCTTTTGTTGCAAAAACTCTGCCCGAGAGCGAGGCTGGCATTGCTTCTGCCATTTTGGTCGGAGATAAAAATCTTTTGAGCGAAAAACAGTATAATCAGTACAAAAACACGGGATTGGCGCATTTTTTGGCGATATCGGGGTTGCATATGGGGTTGGTTTCCGGATTTGCGTTTTTTGTTGTGCGCTTGATTTTTGCATGTATTCCGTACCTTGTTTTGCGTTTTTCATCAAAAAATGCGGCCGGCATTTTTGCAATTGCGTTTTCTTTGATTTATTTACTGCTTTCGGGGACAAGCGTGCCGGCAATGCGCGCATTTATTATGACAAGTGTCGTCTTTTTGGGGATTATTTTTGACAGAGATGCCATTTCAATGCGGATGGTGGCACTGAGTGCGCTTGTTATTTTGATTTTAGAGCCGTATGTCATTTTACAAGCCGGTTTTCAGATGTCATTTGCGGCGGCAACGGCGCTGATTGCGTTTTATGATATATTCAAACAAAAGGGTTATTTCAAAAAGCATAAGGGCGTTTTTGTGCGCGTGTTATATTATTTTATCGGCGTTGTTTTGACGAGTCTGATTGCAAGCGTTGCAACCTTGCCTTATACGCTCTATCATTTCGGCACATTTGCGCCTTATACCATACTGGGCAATGTTTTGGCCGCGCCGGTGATTGCGTTTGTTGTCATGCCGTTTATATTTTTAAGCCTTGTGCTGATGCCGTTTCATTTAAGTGCACCGGCGCTTTATATTTCGGGATACGGACTTGGTTTATTAAATGCCTTGACAGCAAACGTTTCAAAATTAAAGTATGCTGATATGACGCTTCATACCATGCCGCTCGGGGCAATGATTTTGATAACGCTTGGCGGATTGTGGCTTTGCCTGTGGTCAAAAAAGTGGCGGTTTTGGGGGATTTTGCCGATTGTATCGGGTTTTGTTTTTTATGCCTTTGCAAAAACGCCGGATATTTTATATTCTGCGGATGGATTAACGGTCGGCATACAAAAATCAAGTGATGAGCTTATTGTTTTTTCGCAAAAGAAAAACAAATTTCTGCTTGACGTTTGGGGACAGGGATATCAGCACACAAATCTGATTAAATCGCCTCAAAAGTATGAATTGGACGGGCTTTTTTGTGATAAAAATATGTGTGTTTATCAAGATGTCTTGAGTTTTGATTTAAAAGGGCAAATCAGCCTTGACGGCAAGCCGCTCAATACGCAAAAAAATTTAGGCGGCGCCGTTTATTTGCGCCAAAACAAAAGTGCAAAACATTTATCCGTTCGTGCGCAAATCGGCCATAAACCATGGAATTAAAAAGAAATATTTGCCAAATCAAACTTTTGTGTTGTTAAAAAATATTTGACAACACATTTATTTTGTGCCACAATTAAAGACGTAACCAAAATGGTTGCGGTGTTTAGATAACACGTTTGCTGTATGACTCCTTGTAAGAGAGGAGTTTCTGAGCTAAGGCACGATTTAAACTCTTGCTCGAATAAAGAAAACTGTACAGCAACAGTTATCTAACTCCTCCGTTTTAGGTTATTTAAGACGGAATTTTTGTTTTTAAAGTATGAAAAAAGAAAAACAGGAGAATAAATATGAAAAATACAAAATTTATATTAGCCTTGATGATAGCAACAATGATAATTTTTCAATTAGAAGCCGCAACTATTGCCAGTGGTTCGGATTGCGGTGATGATTGTTCTTGGAAGCTTGATGATAAGGGGGTTCTAACCATTACAGGAAATGGAGATGTTAAAAATTCTTATACAGGTTGGCGCTCGGTTTATAGTGATATAAAGGAAGTTGTTGTAGAAAAGGGTATAACAAGAGTAGGCCAATTTGCTTTTCAAAATGCTCCGAATTTAAAAAAAGTTACTTTACCAGAGACATTAACAAGTTTAGGAGGAGATGTTTTTAATGGTGCCTCAAATTTAGCAATCATCAATTTTCCATCTAAACTTAATGGAGCTGCCGGCTGGGGCTTTTGTGGTACAAACATTAAAGAAGTTATTTTACCTCCAGCAGCAAAAGTTATTGGTTCCGGCGCATTTGATAGTTCTTCTTTGCAAAAGATAGTTTTAAATGATGGTTTAGAAGAGATACAGTACCGAGCTTTCCGCCTGACTGATATTGAAGAAATCACTATTCCGAGCACTGTAACAAAAATTGACTCAGAAGCTTTCAGTAATT
Source organism: uncultured Pseudomonadota bacterium (assembly GCA_902785935.1). GTDB lineage: Bacteria > Pseudomonadota > Alphaproteobacteria > RF32 > CAG-239 > UBA1254. The sequence continues at coordinate 1,419 of CADAAN010000003.1, read as the reverse complement.
GTAACTTAAAAAAGCTTGTCTTAAACCCAAATGATAATTTGGTTATTAATTCCAATGCTTTTTGGGAAATAGAAGGTAATTTTACGGTTTATTGCATGGTTGATACTAAAATATGTGATGCAAAACTTCAAAGTATAGGACTGACATCTCTTCCATATCCGAAAGAACCTCAAATAGAACGTCGCATCTATACCATTGAAGAAGCGAATCAAGTCGCCGGCAAGACAAATTCCTTCAAAATCAGGTACAGATAAGGATGAGATCCGCGGGACTTTGCCCGCGGATGACAATGAACAATTCCTTTCATGACAAAAGGACAAGACCAAAGGATGGCAATAAAATGAATACTGTCTTTTTTGTTGTCAGACCCTTTTATCCTTACTTGTGCAAAAGTTTGCAATCGGACAGTGTTCGCAATCAGGACGGACGGCTTTACAAGTATATCGGCCGAACAACACAAGCCAATGATTTGCGTTTTTGATATATTTTTCAGGCAAAACCCTGATAAGGTCATCTTCAACCTCACGCGGGGTTTTTCCGCTTGAAAAATCAAGGCGATGGGATATCCTCAAAACATGCGTATCAACCGCCAAAGTTGGCTGATTGAACCAAACGTTTAAGACAACATTGGCCGTTTTGCGCCCGACTCCCGAAAGGCTTTCCAATTCTTGGCGCGAATCGGGAACAATACCATCATATTTTTTAACCAATTCTTCGCTTAAAGCCATGATATTTTTGGCCTTATTGTTATATAAGCCGATGGTTTTGATGTATGTTTTTAAGTTTTCGATGCCCAAATCAAGCATTTTTTGCGGCGAATCGGCAACTTCAAACAAAGCCTTTGTCGCCTTGTTGACGCCTTTGTCCGTGCTTTGAGCCGACAAGACAACCGCAACAAGCAATGTATAAGCATTTTTATAGCCAAGCTCGCACTTCGGGTCGGGCATTAATTTTTCAAAAGCGGACATGATTTCCATGATTTCAGATTTTTTTCTCATGCTTTAACACCTCCGGCGCCGGCCGCCTTCGGGGCAAATTCATCTAAAGGCCAACGCGGTCTGGGCTTAAAATCAAGTTCTGAAATATATCCTTTTTGAAAGCGCTCTAAACCTGCCCAAGCAATCATTACGCCGTTGTCGGTGCAAAATTTAATCGGGGGAGCTGCAAAAATCAGTCCCGATTCGTCTGCCAAAGTTTTGAGCTTGCTGCGCAAATACATATTTGCGGCAACACCGCCCGAAACAACAAGATGACGGCCTTGAGGGTATTTTTCTTTAAAAAGAGCAATCGCTTTTTTAAGCTTTCGCGTCAGACAATCTGTTGCGGCATATTGAAACGAGGCGCAAATATCGTTGATATCCTGCGGTTCTAAGACGGCATTTTTAATATCTCCGTCGGGTGCGTACGATTCTATAATCT
>CADAAN010000002.1 GCA_902785935.1 uncultured Pseudomonadota bacterium | reverse complement strand
AGATGAAAGATTTGGGTATTTCCGATGATCTGAAGACGGTTGACGGTTTGGATCAGGATATGATTATCAAATTGGCAGAAAACGGTATTAAAACGCTTGATGATTTGGCCGATCTTGCAGGTGATGAACTTGTTGAGATTTTGGGTGAAACCGTTATGCCTTTAAGTGAAGCAAATCGTATCATTATGGCTGCTCGCGAACACTGGTTTGAAAACGAGGACGAGCAGGAAAAATAATTTTTTCAAAAGCAAAAAACATGCAACAAGATACGACAAGAAAATGCATCGCTTCAGGCGAAATTAAGGAAACAGACGCGCTGTTGAGGTTTGTCAAAACGCCCGACAGCCGCCTTGTCCCTGATTTTAACAAAAAGCTTGAGGGCAGAGGGTTGTATGTTTCAAATTCAAAAACACTTTTGAAAAAGGCTTTGGAAAAAAATCTGTTTATCAAATCCATCCACCTTTTTTTGAAAATTCCGGAAAATTTTGAACAAGAGGTGGAACATCTTTTGTACCAAAAAGGGCTCGATTGGCTTAATTTGGCGCGCAAAGCGGGGGCTTTGGTGACGGGTTTTGAAAAAGTAAAGGCAAATATCGTAAAGCATAAAGTTGCTTTTGTTGTTGAGGCGACAAATGCCGCCGAGGACAGCAGTCAAAAGCTTGAAGCACTTCATCAAAATCTTGAAATGCTTAAAATTTATAACACGGATGATTTAGATAAAGCGCTCAACAAAGAAAATACCGTTTTTGTTGCGGTTTTGAAAAGCGATATTGCCCCGAAAGTTTATGAAAATATCAAAAAGTATCAGACGTTTATGGAAAATTGACCTTGGGAGAATGAATGTTATGGCAGAAGATAATGCAAAGACGAAATTAACATTATCCTTAAAACCGACTTTAACCTTGAAAAATAAGGTAAGTTCAGGTGTCGACGGCGGCAAAAAAATGGTTCAGGTTGAAGTCAGAAAAAAACGCACGATTTCAAAACCGGCGGCTATGGAAACACCTAAAGAACTTGATGAAGAGACGGCTCAAAAATTAAAATTAATCGCCTCTGCAAAAGAGCATGAGGCTCAGCGTCAAAAACAAGAGGCCGAAAAAGAAGTCGTTCGCCAGCAGATTAAGGCCGAAAAACAGCGTGAAGCCGAAGAACTTGAGGCGCAAAAACTTCAAGAACAAAAGAAAAAAGAAGAGGCAGAACGCAAGGCTCAGGCGGCCAAAGAAAAAGAAAAGGCTTTTGCAGCATCGGCCGCAAAACCCCAAAATACGGAAGAAAATACTTATAAAAAAGATAAAAAGCATGATTTTGATGAAGATGATGAGGAAGAAGGTTATAAAAAGGACAAAAAGCCGACTTTCAGTACATCAAAACCGATGAGCAAGGAAGAAACGTTTGAGCAGGAACGCAAAAAAATTCAAAAACGCAGTTTTGAACAGCCTCGCCGCAACAGCAAAATCAACTTAAATGCATATATGCAAGATGATGATGACGATGATTATGGTTTCGGCGGACCGCGTCGGCACTTTAAGAAAAAGCAACCAAAAGTTCAGCAAGCGCCTTCTCAGACACAGGAAAAAATCATCAAAGAGGTGATTATTCCTGAAGTAATTACGGTTCAGGAGCTGGCAAACCGTATGGCCGAAAAAAGCGCGGAAGTTATCAAAAAATTGATGAGTCTGGGTGTGATGGCCACCATCAATCAGCCGATTGATGCGGATACGGCTCAAATTATTGTCGAAGAGATGGGGCATAAATTCAAACGCGTTGCCGACAGTGATGTGGAAGAGGGTTTAGAGGGACCGAAAGATGAAGCAGAGGATTTGTTGCCTCGTGCGCCTGTTGTCACTGTAATGGGACACGTTGATCATGGCAAAACCTCGCTTCTTGATGCTCTTCGAGAAACAAACGTTGTGGCAAAAGAGGCCGGAGGCATTACTCAACATATCGGTGCATACCAGATTGAAGTAGCAGGCGGTCAAAAAATCACCTTTATTGATACACCGGGTCACGAAGCGTTTTCAGAAATGCGTGCCAGAGGTGCTAAGGTGACGGATATTGTGGTGCTTGTTGTCGCGGCAAATGATGGTATCATGCCTCAAACGATTGAGGCTATCCGCCATGCCCAAGCGGCTGAAGTGCCGATTGTCGTGGCTATCAATAAAATAGATCTGCCAGGAGCTGATCCTATGCGCGTGAAGACAGAGCTTTTACAGCATGGTATTGCGGTTGAAGAAATGGGTGGTGAAAGCCTGTGTGCTGAGGTTTCGGCAAAAAAGCGCATCAATATTGACAAACTTGTTGAGGCGATTTTACTGCAGGCCGAAATTTTGGATTTGAAAGCCAATCCGAACAGAAAAGGCGAGGGATCGGTTATTGAAGCCAAAATGGAGAAGGGGCGCGGTAGCGTTGCCACTATTTTGGTTCAAAACGGCACATTAAAAGTGGGTGATATTTTCATTGCCGGTAAAGAATGGGGGCATGTCAGGGCTATGTTTAATGAGCATGGTAAAAAAGTGACGGAAGCTTTGCCTGCAACACCTGTTGAGGTTTTAGGCTTGCAGGGAACGCCTTCTGCCGGTGATAACTTTATCGTGGTTAAAGACGAAACGCAAGCCAAAGAGGTGACATCTTATCGTATCAGAAAAGAACGTGAAGCTAAGTTGGTTAAAAGCGCCAAATCGGCGATGGAACAGATGATGGATAAGATTAAATCAGGTGAAACAAAGCATTTGTCCGTGATTATCAAAGCAGATGTTCAGGGTTCTATTGAGGCGATTGAAGGTGCAATTACGAAGTTTTCAAATGATGAAGTTTCGGTGCAGGTTTTGCATTCGGCTGTCGGCCCGATTTCAGAATCTGATGTGACGCTGGCAAAAGCCTCAAACGGCTTTATCATCGGATTTAACGTTCGTGCCAATCCTCAGGCTCGTGACATGGCGCGCCGTGATGGTATTGATATCAAATATTATTCGATTATTTATGATGTCGTGGATGATGTCAAAAAAGGTCTTGAGGGCTTATTGTCACCTGAAATTAAAGAAAAGATTTTGGGCTATGCCGAAATCAGAAATGTGTTCAATATTACGGGTGTCGGTAAAGTTGGCGGATGCATGGTGACTGAAGGACTTGTCAAACGTGGTGCAAAAGTCAGACTTCTTCGTGACAACATCGTTATTCATGACGGCAATCTGGCTCAGCTCAAGCGCTTTAAGGAAGATGTTAAAGAAGTTCGAGAGGGCTATGAGTGCGGCATGAGCTTTGAAAATTATAACGATATCAATGTCGGTGATTACATCGAGTGTTATGAGCTTGAGACAATTGCCGCCAAACTCTAGGAGATAAAAATGGCAGAAAATAAAGAACCCTCACAAAGACAGCTTCGTGTGGCTCAAGAAGTTAAGCGCGTGATTACCTCTGTTTTGGAAAGGGGTGATTTGCGCGCCGAAGAGTTGCGCTCAGCATTTATTACAGTCACGCAAGTACGTGTTTCGCCTGATTTGAAGTATGTCAGTGCATACATTATGACCTTAAACGGCAAAAATTTGGGGATTGTCCTTGAGATGCTCAATGCTGAAAAAGGTATCTTCAAAAGGCAAATCGCGAGCAAATTACAGCTCAGATATACACCTGATATCACTTTCAGAGCAGATGATACGTTTGCCGAAGTTGACAGGATAGAAAAGCTTTTAAGGCATCCGAAAGTGGCGCAAGACCTTGAGAAAAAAGACGAAGATTAAATTTTTTTTGTCGTTATGCTAAAAAAATAAAAAAACACTTGACTTATTGACAAAAATGGACTATACAAGACATAAATCTTAAAAATTTATGCCATGAAAAGTATTGTAGTTATTGTCTGCGTTGTTGTTGCATTGCTGGCGCTTGTTATTGTGTGTGCTCTCAAAGTGCGCAAGGTTAGAAGGTTTGTGTGTATGCAAGATACGTTTGTACACATACCTTCGGGTAAAACTATCCCTGTGCGGACGGAATTGCTCGTCTTTTCCATAGATGAGCTGTGCGCCTTTGAACAGGCAGACTTGCTGTGGCTTGAGGATTATGCGTTAAAGCAGAAGATTGAGGCCGAGGATGAAAATCAAAAGGTCAAGTGGGACGATCTTCTCCGGCGCATAGACGTAGCCTTGAGTGGTTTTTAAGAAAAAGCGGCTTCTTTTGAAAAGCCGCTTTTTTCTTGTAGCAAAGTGCAATGATCAATGCCCAATTGAGATAATGTAAGTTTAAACAATCTCGATTCGGTATTGTTAAGGCTTAAGCTTTTGCTTTTGGAAATATCAGCTCAAAGGTGGTGCCTTTGCCAAGGGTGCTTGAAACATCGATTTTGCCCTTGTATTTTTCCATCAAAGACTTAACAATCGCAAGCCCTAAACCCGTACCCTGCAGGCGATTTGTTGTTTGTCCCTTAGAATAAAACGGCTCAAAAATATGCGGCAACATGGCGCTGTCTATGCCTGTGCCCGTATCTTCAATTTTGATGATGACGCTATTTTTGTTTTTAGAACTCATAATCATCAAATTTCCGCCTGAAGGCATGGCGTTGATGGCATTTTGTGCCAAATTTAAGATAATCATCTTAAAATCAGAAATGTTGCCCAAAATATTGGCTTCAGCTGTTTTGTGCTGGCTTTGAAATGTAATACCATTGCGCTTGGCCTCGTAATCTAAAAGCGAAAGAACGTCATCAATGGCGCAACGTACATCAAAAACTTCTTGTTTATCGGGGTTGTTGCGCGACAAACTGAGAAGTCTTTCAGGAATAATGACACTTGCTACAACCTGATCATAGACCATTTTAAGGTATTCTATATCTTTTGTGCTCAGGCTTTGAGATGTTTGTGCATTTTCTAAAATAGCCTCTAAAATCATGCGTACCGAGCCCAAATTGTTTTTCATCTCGTGGGCAACCGAGGTAGCCAAAAAGCCGAGTGAGGCAATTTTTTGCTCATGCGAAAAACGAATGTCATCACTTAAATCTCGGATAGATTCGATGATGTAAAAATCATTTTGCCCATTATCGTTGACGATTTTGAGCGGTGCGGCATTGACGGAAAGCGGCCGGCCGTCTAAGTTTTGAATCATACTGATGGTATTTGATTTGATATCCTTTATTTCTCTTAGCGGACAGCTGAACAATCCGTGCGGGCAAGCTTTATCAAAGCCATAAGCTTCATAACATTTGAGAGCATCTTTTTGATTTGAAAATTGTTTTTGATAGGCCTTATTTGACATCACAATATTATGTTCACGATCAATCACACGTATCCCATCAGGAATAGCGTCAATCAAAGCCTGCAAAAAGCGCTCGGAGTTTTTAATTTCTTCGACATTGTGTTCTATATTTGAAACCATACTGTTAAAAGTCGAAGCCAACGTGTCAAATTCATCAAAAAAATGCTGATTTTTTTGCGCCTCGATTCGGTATGAAAAATCACCTTTTGAAATTTGGTTGGTGGCTTTTGTAAGCTTGATAATCGGTACGATAACCCACCTTTGCAACATCAAACCGAGCCCTAAAATTGATACCAAACTTAAAAGCGAGCTGATACCGATGATTTTCATACCGTCAAAAAAAGCTTTAGATTGTTCGTTAAAGTTTTTTTGCAGTTCGGCATTGATTTTTGCCTCACGCGATAGCTGCTGTTGCTTGTTTGAAATATCCGATTCGACAGCAGGTGAAACTTTGATATGAATGTCATTGAGCTGGCGCTGTAATGTAATGTTTTCATGCAATAAACCCATCACATATTGATTGCGGTTTGAAACGATATCAAAATCCGAAGAGTATTTTTTTGCGTATATCATGATAAAAATCGATAAAAACAGTGTCGCCATAATTACAAAAAGTGTAAAAACGATATAAAAAATTTTTTTCTTCAGGCTCAAATACATTTTTTTTAGTCCTCAAATGTATACGGTTTTTCCAGTTTTGCTTCATCAAAATAGTACATTTTGTAGTATGTCAGAGTATAATCAAGCAGGCCGGCATAATTTTTTAAGTTGCTTGCCAAAACAAAAGAAAAGGCCATGCGCTTGCCATATAAGTCAGAACCGCGTTTGCGTGAAACGGCTCGCGCTACTCTGAAAGCGTCAAAATTTATGTCAGAATTGAGTTTTAAGATATAATCTTTGATACTTTCTTCCAAATTGGAATAAATTTTGTAGCGATAACCGCCGTCTTTGTCTTCTAAAGGTTCTAAGCCCTCATTTTGATACCAAATGCGTTGTTTGTAAAGGTTGTTTGCTTTGATGGCGATTCTCGATGTTCCCCAATCGGTGCGGATGGCTGCCGCCGCCATTAAAAGCGAGGGAGGAACGGTGTCGACCTTTACTTTAAGTTCATCCAAAAGGGTTATGTATCGACGCGTGTCCTTAAAAGGCGTTGTGACATCGTATTTTTTTGCGAGTTCCTCAAGATAAAAGACCGATGCTTCGTCAAAATCTTTGTTCTGCTCAAAGCCGTACGAAAGCGCGTCTACAATTTCGCGTTCTTTTAAGACTTCATCATTGGCCTTTAAGATAAGCGGCATTAAAATTTGCATAAAAAAGCGATTGCGCAGTGTTCTGTCTTCCTGCAGGGCAAAATCCGACGGCAGATTTTGAACAAAAATGCGCGGATATTCGTTATCAGGCAAGTCGATATAATCATCATAGGCTGCATCAGCAAACATTTTTTTCAATTCATCTGTCTTGTAATCTTTCAAATAAAGTCCCGAATCGCTCACATAAAATTGTTTTGCCGTTGCGGGCAGGGAAAATAAAATCAATAAAAAATATATTAAAAATCTTTTCATCTTTTATGCTTCCCTGATGACTTTTTTGATTTGAGGAAAATATTTTTCAATGATGGCAATCACCGCATTTTTTAAGGTTTGATCGGCGTGTGGACAGCCTTTGCAGTGCCCTTCAAAACGAAGGCGCAACGTGTTGCAAGAAAAGTCAACCAACTCAATATCTCCGCCATCACGTTTTAAAAAAGGGCGAATGCGCGATTCGATTAAAGCTTCAATGCAGTTTTGGCTTAAAACATCATCTGTCTTACCAATCAGGGTGCTGCCTGTCAAAAAAGCCATAATTTGCGGCGCTAAAATATCAAAATCTGCCGTTTTATCTTTTTGAACAAACAGCATATCAGGCAACAATAAAACACGCTCAATCCCGTCAAGTGCCATTATATTTTTTATCAGACTTTCTTGCAAATCAGTATGCTTATCGGCAAATAAAAATCCCTCTTGAGGCAAAAGCGGTTTATCAAAATAAAAATTCAAAACATTCGGGTTATATGTATTTTCAATTTCAATCATCATTAAGCCTTTTTCTTGAATATTTTGAGAATGTCATTTATATCTAAAATATGGCAAATAAATGCAAAAATCAAGAAAGTTGTGATACCGAATCCGCCCAAAGTACCCAAAATAACGAGCTTGAGCAGAAAGTTAAATAAAAGCCAGTCGCCGAAAAGATGCGTTATCGCGCTTTCAAGTGCAATGACGGCGATGCCCATCAAAAGTGAAATGGTGATGATTTTGCCGATTTTGAGGATAAGTGCCTTGGAAAATGACCAAAATCCGCGCTTTTGAAGGCCGTAAATATATTGGAAAAGCGAAACAAATGCCGAAATTGTTGTCGCAACAGCGATTCCGATATGCCCGAAAGGCTTCATCAAAATCAGATTAAAACACAGATTGACGGCAAATACGACGGCGCTGAATTGAACCGGCGTTTTTGTGTCGCCTCTGGCAAAAAAGTTAGGCATTAAGGCTTTGACCACAACATAACAGGGTAATCCGACGGCATAGGCAATCAATGCGTTTGCCGTTTTTAAGGTATCAGATGATAAAAACTTGCCGTGCTCAAACAATATGTTTATCATCGGGCGAGCCAAAACAATCATCAAAACAGCTGCAGGAAATGATAATAAAACCGCATATTCTACTGCTTTGTCCTGCGTTTGTCGGCTTTGTGTTAAATCGCCCGATTTAAGCTGTTTGGATAAAATCGGCAACAAAGCAACGCTGATGGCCGCACCGACAACGCCTAGAGGCAACTGTTGCAAGCGATTTGCAAAATAAAGCCACGAAATTGCACCTGTGCCGACAAGGGATACCAAAATCGTGTCGAGCGCCATATTGATTTGATAAATTCCCGCACCGACAACGCCCGGCGCAATGCGCTTGAAAAGCGTTTTAATCTCCGGATTTTTTAAAATTTTTTTGATTTGCATATAGGGTCTTAACCTGATATCGATTTTTGAAAGCGCGTATCTGAGCCACAAAATTTCAAAAATACCTGCAAGCGTTATACCGCAAGCAAAGCCGTATGCCGGTATCGGCATAAAAGGTACAATGACAAAAGCCGATAAAATCATCGTCAAATTTAAGATAATCGGTGCACTTGCGGGGGCTGCGAATCGCTCAAATGCATTTAAAACACCAGCCTGAAATGATACAATCGAGATGAAAAGCAAAAAAGGAAATGTGATGCGGCACAGTTCTGTCGCAAGCTTGATTTTTTCGGGGTCACGAATAAATCCGGGGGCCAAAATGGTGACGACATAAGGCATTAACAGCTCAAAAATCAATACAAAAATCATCAAAAAGAAAAAAAGAATCGAGAGTGCTTCAGATGCAAAAAATAAAGATTTTTTCCTCCCTTCGCTGACAAGTTTTTGCGAAAAAAGAGGAACAAATGCACTTGTAAATGCTCCTTCGGCAAAAAGACTGCGGAAAAGATTGGGCAGCTTAAATGATACGAAAAAAGCATCGGAAGCCGCGCCCGCACCTAAAAAATCTGCCAAAACCATATCACGCACAAAGCCCGTCAAACGGCTGATCATCGTATAACTTCCAAATGTTGCAATCGATTTGAAAAGAGACATATTTTACTCACTTTTTTGGTTCTGTTTGAGGCGATTTTAGCCGTAAATATTTATTTTTCACTTAAGAAAAAAATTTTTTTACACAAAAAATGAAAAAAAATGAAAAAAAGATGTTGACAAAAGATTTTTTTCATGTTATGTTTAGACAAAATAGAGTGATTTAGGAATAAAAAAATGAAAACAGATCAGTTTATGGAAGTTATCGATCAGCACATCAAAGATGGCACTTTGAAGGATTGGGCTGGAAAGATGCAGTATATTGTCACACCTGAACAGCTTGATCAATTTCGTGCTGACAACAAATTAGAATCACACGTTAAAAAACATTTGCAAGACGGTGATTTTAAAGAGTGGGTTGGCAAACTTCAGGAAGTTGCAACTCCTGCAAAACTCGAAAAGTTTGTCAAGTCCGTATCTGCGTTGCTTGTACAAGAAACAAGTCGCGCACGTTAGCACTAATGCTAAAATCAAAATTTTGTTTTTCATCTTCCTCCTGTGCCGCCCGAAAGGGCGGTAATTTTGCACAAAAAAACCTCGCTTAAAAAACGAGGCCTTTTTTTAGATTTGCTTTAACTAAAAGGCATATCTTAAACCAAGCAAAACTTCGTGTGCACGCGGTTTGTAGTCAGCCTTGATATAGGTGCCGGCTCCGCGATATGTTTCATCAAAATCGCCGTAAGTGATATAGCGGTAACCTAAATCAAAACTCATATGATCGCAAAGTTGATAGCTCACACCGGTACCGATTTGCATTGCGGCGCTATGTTCTTTTTTAGAAGAAGATCCTAAACTGAATTCAGACTGACCCCAGCCGAGACCTGCTGTGACATAAGGCTTAACAGCAACAGGCAAATTGAGGTTAAAGTCATAATAAACATTAAACAAAACAGCTTGTGTTTTGACTTTTGCATTGATGCCGCCTATTTTCTTTTCGGCATCGGCATTTTTTGTGTATTCTACCTCAAAACGAAAATCACCATTTTCGACAGGCCAAATCGTACCTAAAGCAAGACTGCCGCCGAAAACATCATCATTGGCTTTGATCTTTCCTTCTGTTGTGCCCGTGAGTTTAACCTCATTTCTTGAAAAGGCATATTTTGCCTTAGCGCTGACATAGGGGTTAAATTCAAAAGCTGAAGCATTTAAGGCCAAAAGGCAGGTTGCGCCTGTTAACAACAAAACTTTATTCATGTTTAATATCCTTTTTAAAATTAAAACTTTCAGAGAAAAATATCAGACATTTCTCTGAGGGTTTATTAAAAAGGATATAAATCGTTATGTCAAATCACATCATTTTGCAAAAAATGACAAACTTGCGGTTGTATTTTTAGAGAACAAAACATTTTTTGACCTCTGTTTGGAAAAAACGTCTTGACATTCATGCGAATCGGTGTATAAGAAAAACGAATTAATTAAAAAGATTCGCTTTTCACATAACACGCCAAGGCGTGCCGCCAGTCAGCGAGGGTTCGCACACTGGCGTAAAAGTTTTATATAAAACGAATCGCAAGAAAAGAAGGAATTGACTTTTGTTTGAAACATTGAGCGATAAATTAGGCGCGGTCTTTAATAAAATCACCTCAAGAGGCGTTCTGTCCGAGGCGGATATTGACAGTGCCATGCGCGAAATCAGAATCGCGCTTTTAGAAGCCGATGTTTCGCTTTCGGTTGTCAAAGATTTTATTGCCGAAGTCAAAGGGCAGGCTTTGGGTGAAAAGGTTGTGCGCTCAATTAAGCCGGGGCAAATGGTCATCAAAATCGTGCATGACGCGCTTGTCAAGCTTTTGGGCGATGAAGATACGGAACTCAACTTGAATGCGCCGGCGCCCGTTGTGATGATGATGGTCGGGTTGCAGGGTTCGGGCAAAACGACAACGGCGGCCAAAATTGCCGCAAAACTCAAAAAAAACAAACGTGTTTTGCTTGCCTCAACCGATATTTATCGTCCGGCCGCACAGGAACAACTCAATCAGCTCGGAGATAGTATCGGCGTCGATTCGCTGCCTGTGATTGAAGGGCAAAAGCCGTATGAAATCACGTTGCGCGCTTTAGATGCGGCAAAAAAAGGCGTTTATGACGTCCTCATCATCGATACGGCCGGCCGTTTGCAAATTGATGAAGCGATGATGGATGAACTTTGCGAGATAAAAAAGCTCTCTCAGCCGACGGAAATTTTGCTTGTGGCTGATGCGCTTATCGGTCAAGAGGCGTGCCACGTTGCTAAAGCTTTTAATGAAAAGGTCGGTGTGACAGGGCTTGTGCTGACCAGAGCCGACGGTACTTCACGTGCCGGTGCGGCGTTGTCGATGAAAATGGCAACCGGCGTGCCGATTAAGTACCTTGGTACGGGTGAAAAGATTGATGAACTTGAGGCTTTTCATGCCGACCGAATTGCCGGCCGCATTTTGGGACAGGGCGATGTCGTCAGTCTTGTTGAAAAAGCCATTGAAACCGTTGATCAGGAACAGGCAAAAAAAGAAATGGACGCCATGATGAAAGGTAAATTTGACTTAAATGACCTTTTATCACAAATGCGGAACATGAAAAAGCTTGGGTCAATGGGGTCGATTGCCGCGATGATTCCCGGACTTTCAAAGTTCAAAAATCAGATAGAGCAGGCAGGCGGCGACGAAATATTGAAAAAACAAGAAGCAATTATTCTTTCAATGACAATTAAAGAACGAAAAAATCCCGATATCATTAAAGCAAGCCGCAAAAGACGGATTGCTTTGGGCGCGGGGGTGGAAGTTTTTGAGGTCAATAAGCTCTTAAAGTCTTATGAGCAGATGGCTTCAATGATCAAACAAATGGGTAAGTTCGGTTCTATCAAAGGATTTGCCCAAATGCTTAAACGCGGTCCGATGGCAAATTTTCCGTTCGGACCAATGAATAACAAACGGTTTTAAGACTTTGCCATAAGGCTTAAAACTTTTAACGATACAACTTTTTTTAGAAAGGAATTTATAAAATGGCAGTACGTATCAGATTATCAAGAGGCGGTTCTAAAAAACGTCCGTTTTATCGCATTGTTGCCGCAGATCAGCGCGCACCTCGTGATGGCCGCTTTATTGAAAAATTAGGCACATATAATCCGCTTTTGCCCAAAGATCATGCAGAGCGTTTGATTGTAGATGTCGAAAAGGTTAAAGCATGGCTCGGCAAAGGGGCTCAGCCGACCGAAAGATTGCAAAAATTGTTTGCCAACTTAGGTCTTTGCAACGCTCCTGTTATCCATGAACAGCCGAAAAAATCAGCACCGCGCGCCAAGACTTTGGAACGCATTAAAGAAAAAGAAGAAAAAGCTAAAGCTGCCGCCGAGGCTGCCGCAGCTGCTGGAGCTGAAGAATCGGCTCAGTCTGCTGAATAATTAAGTAAAGGTTATTGTTTTAAGGCTTAAAAAATGACGGATCTTGTTTGTTTGGCAAAAATCGTTGCCGCACACGGCATCAAAGGCGAGGTTAAAATTAAAAGTTTTACCCGCGCGCCCAAAGATGTGTGCACGTACGGCAAGCTTTCAAACAAAGATGAAACGCGTTTTTTTGACTTAACGTTTTTAAGTTTTGCAAAAGAATTGTTGCGTGTCAAAATTAAAGGTGTTGATACAAGAAATGATGCCGAAAGCCTGGTCGGAACGGAACTTTATCTGTCACGAAGCAGGTTGCCTGATTTGGCCGAAGATACTTTTTATCAGACGGATTTGGTCGGGCTTGAAGTTTTTGATGAAAAAACGGGGCAAAAAATCGGCAAAGTTGTCGGTGTATTTAATTTTGGCGCCGGTGATATTTTGGAAATCAAATTTGATGAAAAAAAGCAAACCGAAATGTTGCCTTTCAACGATACATATGTGCCTGAGGTAGATACTCAAAGCGGCTTTATCAAAGTGCGGGAAATGAGCTATCAAGAAGATGAGGAAAACGATGCTTAAAGTTAAGATTTTGACACTTTATCCCGATATTTTCCCCGGATTTTTGGGTGTTTCGCTCACGGGTAAAGCGCTTAGTGAGGGCAAATGGTCGCTTGAGACCGTCAACATCAGGGATTATGCCACCGATAAGTATGGCAGTGTTGATGATACGCCGTGCGGAGGCGGTGCCGGTATGGTGATGCGTGCCGATATTTTGGGTGCGGCAATTGATGCCAATTTCAAAAGCGGCAAGCTGATTTATATGACACCGAAGGGCAAGCCCCTGACGCAATCAAAGTTGCATGAGCTGGCTCGTGAGCCTGAATTGACGATTATTTGCAATCGTTTTGAAGGGGTTGATGAGCGTGTTCTTGAGGCTTATCAGCCAGATGAAATCAGTATCGGTGATTTTATCTTAACGGGCGGTGAACAGGCGGCAATGGTCATGCTTGATGGTGTTGTGAGGCTGCTTGACGGTGTTTTGGGCAATGATGAATCATCACTGCAGGAAAGTTTTGAAAACGGCTTGCTTGAATATCCGCAATATACGCGCCCGATTGAGTGGAACGGGTTGAAAGTGCCGGATATTTTGCTTTCAGGGCATCATGCAAATGTTGCAAAATGGCGTTTGGAACAGTCTTTGAAGATAACCGAAAAAAAGCGTCCTGATCTTTTGAAAAAATATCTTGATTTCAAAAAGGTTTAGGTATATAAGATAACAAATTTTTTATTTGAAAAGGTAAAACCAATGAATATTTTGAAAATGAAAGAAAAAGAGCAAATTGAAAAGCTCACCGAGGGTAAAAACCTTCCGGATTTTAAAGCCGGCGATACCTTGAAAGTTCATACCAAAGTTAAAGAAGGTGATCGTGAACGTATTCAGATTTATGAAGGTGTTTGCATCGCACGTAAAAACGATGGTTTGAATTCTTCATTTACGGTTCGCAAAATCTCTTTCGGTGAAGGTGTGGAACGTGTATTTCCGCTTTATTCACCGAATGTGGCTAAGATTGAAGTTGCACGTATCGGTAAAGTTCGCCGTGCAAAACTTTATTTCTTGCGTGCTTTGCGTGGTAAATCAGCCCGTATTGCGGATGATTTGACGGCAGCTTCAAAAGCAGCTGAAAAGAAAGTTGAAGAAAAATAAGCTGATTTGCTTTGATACAATCAAAACCGCCTTTTGAAATAAAGGGCGGTTTTTTGATTTTCGTTTTTTTTGTTTGACAACGGATAAAATTTGTGCCATGATGAAAATGTACCTGATAGGTGCAGGGCTTTGCAAAAGCTTTTTATTAGAGGCAGTGAGGATAACACTGTAATTTTATGGTGTTGTTTTTTGTTTTAAACAACCTTTATCCCCGGATGGTAAACGGGGAGCCGATAACGAATGTACAAGATTATTCTAAAGGTTTTCGGAGTCATTTCCTCTAATATGATTTTTGCACTCCCCGTCGCTCTTTAAGGTGCGACTTTTTAATTTATATAACGTCAACAAGGAGAAAGCATCATGAAAAAAAATATTTTAATTATAGCACCATTATTCGCTTTGGCATTTCAATTGCACGCTGAGGAAATATCAAACACGATTGTTGAGCAATGGGACTGTGGGCAAAATTGTATGGCAACTTTGTATGATGACGGTCTTTTTAAGGTTGAGCCGATAGATAACACACAAGAAGCCGTAATGAATAATTACACGTACAAACGGGATTTGTTGCAGACAAATCCTGATGTTTATTCACGTTTTTATACGACAGCACCATGGCGTGATGAAGAAGGGCATTTTGAACAAATTCAAAAAATTGTTGTGGCAGAAGGTGTACAAAATGTCGGAGATTGTGCTTTTTATGTTGATTCAGGTGAGCGGGAAAAAAGCCATGTTAAAGAAGTTGTCTTGCCTCAAAGATTAAATAAAATAGGTTATGATACCTTCGGGTCAAATAATATCACAAGCATTACCATACCGGAAGGGGTGAAAGAATTAGCCGGTTTTGCTTTTGCCCGTTCAGCCATTGAAACTCTGATTATTCCGGAATCTGTTGAAACAATAGGTTATTATGCTTTCAGAAACTGTGACAATCTGAAAAGTATCATCATCGGGGATAATGTCAGCAGCATCGGTTTAAATGCATTTATAGAAACGCCCACATACGTTTATTGTAAAGAAGGTGACGGACATGGCTCAAAGAGTTGTGCCGAGCTTTTGGCTGACAGCGCAATTGACCCGAAGAAACTTAAAATTTATACCATAGACAGCAACGGAAAAATCAAAGTCGGGGATAAAACGTATGACAGTTTTGATGATTTGCCGAAATATGTTTTAAGGCGCATTTATACATTAAAAGAGGCAGAGGAGGCGAGTGGCAAAACAAATACCGTATCAATCAGGTACAGATAAAAAAGTGGGCGTTGCCCTCTTTTTTTATCATTTTTTTTCTTTTTGATTTAAAAATTTGCTTTACATGCGCGCATGTTTGCTCTATTTTAGGCGAAAATAAACTTTTTTGGAAAAAAAACAATGACAGCGACGTTAAAACAAATCAGAAAAACTTTTTTGGACTATTTTGAAAAAAACGGACATACCGTTGTGCCATCTTCATCATTGGTGCCGGACAATGATCCGACTTTGATGTTTACAAACTCGGGTATGGTGCAGTTTAAAAATATTTTTACGGGCGCCGAAACACGGCCTTATACACGTGCCACGACTGCGCAAAAATCAGTGCGTGCCGGCGGCAAACACAATGATTTGGACAGCGTCGGTTATGATGTAAGACACCATACGTTTTTTGAAATGCTCGGCAATTTTTCGTTCGGCGATTATTTCAAAGAAGAGGCTATTCTTTATGCATGGGAAGTTGTGACCAAAGAATTCGGCATTGATAAAGATAAATTGGCCGTGACGGTTTTTCATACTGATGATGTCGCACGCAATTTGTGGAAAAAGATTTCGGGTCTGCCCGATGACAGAATTATCGGTATTGCAACAAAAGACAACTTTTGGCAGATGGGTGATACAGGTCCTTGCGGCTACTGTTCCGAGATTTTTTATGATCACGGACCGGAAGTTTGGGGCGGATTGCCGGGCACAAAAGAAGAAGACGGCGACCGCTGGATTGAGATTTGGAATTTGGTTTTTGATGAGTTTGAAGATTTGCCGACAGGCGAGCGTATCAACTTAAAAAAACGATGCATTGATACCGGTATGGGTCTTGAACGCATCACGGCAATTTTGCAGGGTGTGCATTCAAACTATGAAATTGATTTGTTTCAAAATTTAATTTCGGATTTGTGCAAGCTTGCGGGCACAGATAAAGAAAACAAAAATTTGACCTCGTCTTATAACGTGATTACGGATCATTTGCGCTCGACCGCATTTTTGATTGCAGACGGTGTTTTGCCGTCAAACGAGGGCAGAGGCTATGTGTTGCGCCGTATCATGAGGAGGGCTATGCGTCATATTTATATGCTTGGCATCCATGAGCCGCTTTTGTATAAGCTTTTGCCGTCGCTTCAGCGCGAAATGGGTGAGGCATATCCTGAACTTTATCGCTATGAGGCCTTAATCAGAGAAACCGTTAAAGCGGAAGAGCTTCGTTTCGGCAAGACACTTTCAACCGGTATGAGGCTTTTGGACTGCGAAACGGAAAATATGACTGCGGGCGGTATGCTGTCGGGCAAAACGGCATTTAAGCTTTATGATACTTATGGTTTTCCGCTTGATTTGACGGAAGATGCGTTAAAGCTGAAAAATATCAAAGTTGATGTTGACGGCTTTAATCAGGCGATGGAAGAGCAAAAACAGCTTGCGCGCCAAAATTGGGCAGGTTCGGGTGATGAAGGCACCGAAAGAGTTTGGTTTGATTTAAAAGAAAAATTGGGTGCGACAGACTTTTTGGGGTATAAGACATTAAAAGCAGATTGCATTGTTTCGGGGCTTGTTCAAAACGGTGCTGAAGTTCAAGAGGCTAAAGACGGTGAGTTTTACCTGATTGCAAATCAAACGCCTTTTTACGGCGAATGCGGCGGTCAGGTCGGCGATACGGGTAAAATCACGGGCAAAGATTTTGAAATTGAAGTCATTGATGCCAAACGAAAGCTTGATGATGTTTTTGTTCACGTATGCAAGATGGTTAAAGGCCGTGTTCAAACAGGCGATATTGCTTCATTTGAAGTCGATGGTGTGCGTCGCAAAAAGATTTGTGCCAACCACTCGGTGACGCACTTGGTACACAGGGCTTTGCGTGAGGTTCTGGGTGATCATGTGGCACAAAAAGGTTCGCTCGTTTCAGCGGACAGAATGCGCTTTGATATCTCGCATCCCAAGCAAATCACGCCTGATGAAATTCGCAAAGTGGAAGATATGGTGAATTTATCCATTCGTCAAAATTACCACGTCAATACGGTTTTGATGAATAAAGATGATGCCTTTAAGACAGGCGCAATGGCTTTGTTCGGCGAAAAATACGGTGATGAAGTGCGTGTTGTGAAGATGGAAAGAGACGGCTTTGTTTATAGTGAAGAGCTTTGCGGCGGAACGCATGTTTGCGATACGGGCGATATCGGGTATTTCCATATTTTATCCGAAAGCGCGGTCGGTGCAGGTATCAGACGTTTGGAATGTGTGACCGGTGCGGCGGCTGAAGATTTTGAGCACCGATTGGAAGATAAATTGCACCATATTTCAAATCTTTTGAAAACAAACATCAATGATTTGGAAGGGCGCATTAATAATTTAATGGAAGAAAAGAAAAAGCTTGAGCAAACGATTTTGGAAATGAAAAAAGCAATGCTTGCAGGTGCTTCAGCTACGAAAAATGAGGCTGAAGACGTAGGCGGTGTTAAATTTGTGGGCAAAATCGTGAAAGACGCTCACCCCAAAGAGCTTAAATCTTTTGTGGATGAAGTGGCGCAATCCATTCATTCCGGTGTGATTGTTTTAGCCTCGGATAAAGACGGTAAAGCATCTGTTGTTGTCGGTGTGACGAAAGATTTGACGGATAAATATAATGCGATTGATTTGGTTAAGGTGGCGGCCGGTGTTGTCGGCGGCAATGGTGGCGGCGGTCGACCCGATATGGCTCAGGCCGGCGGATCCGATCCGTCAAAATTAAATGATGCGATTGAAAAAGTCAAATCAATGCTTTGATGTCAATAAAAAAAACGTAAAACTGCTTTGAGACTGAAAACAAAGCAGTTTTTTTATTGGCATTTTGCACGGATTAAATCTTTTGCAAAATATTTTTGATAGAGGCATCAATCAATTTGGATTGCTGCTTTGAATTGAGTTCATTTTTGAGGCGATTTTGAACAATTTTAATCGTTTTTTGCGTGATGTGCTCTTTAAGCTCACTTCGCGTTTTTTCAATTTCGGCATCAATCTGCTTTTGAACTTGATTTTGTTTGTCATAAAGTTCTTTTTCTAAAGATTGTTGCTGAGCTTTTGTATATTCATCCAAATCATGCCGCGTTTTTTCAATAATATTCAGAGCTTCTGCCTGAGCATTTAAAAACCGGCGTTCGTATTGAGCGAGAAGAGCCTGAGCATCTGATTTTAAGGCGGCCGCCTCATCAAGTTCCTGCACAATTGCATCGCGTCGCTTAATTAAGAGTTTTTTGACGGCGCCAAAAACCGGTTTTGATAAAAAAATCACCACAAGCACAAAAGCCATGCCGACCCAAAATTCGGCAGACAAATAAAAGGCCTCATGGGAGGGCATTTGCGAAAAACGGCCTTGTTCGGATGTTTTTTCAATCATCTCCGAAACGTTGTTGACCGCATCAATAACTGCATTTTGTGCGCCGTCAATGATATCCGATCCTGTTAAATTGTCTTGGCTTTCAGGCACGATTTTCGTCCTTTTTAAGGGTTTGGGGCAAATCAAGTTTTGCAATAATCAATTCTGCAATCTGTGCTGAAACATCATCAACAGCTTTGATGGTTTCGGCACGCTCGTGTGCCAAAACAGAGCTGCTTTGAGCAATTTTTTCATCCAAAGTATGTTTCAATGTCGCTTTTTTGAGCTCAGTCTCGGCTTCAAGCTGTTGTTTTCTTTGCTCAATTTGAAAAGCGGCATTTTCTTTGGCCTCTGCTATCTTTTTTTCATATTTTTGCAAAATTTCAAATGCCTGATGGTTGATGCGCTCTGCTTTTTGCACGTCATCTTCGATTTTTGTGCGGCGTTCTTCGACAATCTCGGCAATTTTTGGAATAATCATCCAAGCCATCACAAACCACAGGCTTAAAAATGTGATGATAAGCCAAAAAATTTGCGAGATAAATGTCGAAGAATCAAGTTGAGGCATCTTTTATTTGCCGGTCAAAATCACAAGAGCCACAACCAAAGCATAAAGCGCAATGGCCTCAATCGCGGCAAAGCCTGCCCAGCCGTAAATATCCACGTCTTTTTTGACCTGCGGGTTGCGGCCGACGGTTTCGATCATTGTTGTCCAGAGTTTTGTCACACCCCATGCGGCAACAACCATTGATACGGCGCAAATTGCGGCAGAAATATAAGCTATCGGTTCCATAATTTTATCCTTTCTTAAAATACTAAAGTTAATGGCTGCGTAAAGCATCCCCTAAATAAATGCAGCTCAGCACAGTATATATAAAAGCCTGCAAAACTGCAATAAAGATTTCAAAAATAATAATAAGCGATTGGAAAAAGAGCGGTATAATACCTAAAACCCCGAGTGCCACGACAAATCCGCCGAGGATTTTGAGCATAATATGCCCGACTGTCATATTGGCAACCAAACGCACGGTTAAACTGAACGGCTTTGAAAGCAGCGATATGGCTTCAATCGGAACAACAAGTGGCGCTAAAGCGTAGGGAATCCCTTTGGGCAAAAAGGTGCGCAAATAGCCGATTTTTTTCTTTTTTATTCCGACGCAAATGTTGAAAAACAGCGCCAAAAGCGATAAAGCCCCGACAGCGGCAATATGCGACGTAAATGTAAAACTGTACGGAAAAAGACCAAAAACATTGCCGCACGCCACAAATAAAAACAGGCAAAATATAAACGAAAAGTATTTAAGCCCTTCTTTGCCGACATTTGTCTTAACAAGGTTATAGATAAATTCATATAACGCCTCGGGCACGGATTGTGATAAATTGGGTACAATCTCGCGTTTTCTCAAACAAATTGCAAATAAAAGGACAATCATTGTTGCAGAAATCACCATGGCCAGAGATGAATTTGAAAAAGACAAATCAAAACCGCGTATTTCAAGCGGGATAATCGGTTTTATTTCAAATTGTTCCAACGGGTTTGACACTTTTTTAGTCCTTAAATTCCTGCTTTGTGGATCTATAAATATTCAAAATACCTGCAAATCCGCCTAAAACGGTTAAAGTCGCCAAAAAAATAGGCCATGAGGAAAATAAAATATCTAAAAAATACCCGATCGCTGCGCCGATAATAACGCCTGAAATCAAATCAATGCTCATCTGAAAACCGGTCATTGCATCTGATTTTCGTATTGCCGAATCGGTATCTTTGATTTTTTTGAGCTCCTTTTTTTTGAAAGCTTTTATTTTTTCATCAAGAGCTGATATATCCTGCGGCTTTTTCATTACTTATCATCCGATAAAAGGGCATCTTGTTTTAAGCGAAAAGCTTCAATCTCATTGAGGCGTTTGTCAAGATAGGCTTTGAGTTCATTGATGTTTGAAACACCGTAAATAATTTCGTTTTTATCCGCCCCCACAACCAAAAAGGCAGGTGTCCCCTGAATGGCAAGCTTATCAATCGCTTCTTGACGATTAAAAATAATCTCTTTGGCGATATCATCATTTTTAAGACAATGTGCCACATCGGCAACGCTTAAACCCGACATAATACCATAGTTTGTCAGATAATTTGTAGCGTCCGCTGCAAGAACCCATTCACGCTGCTTTGAAAAAACGAGGTTGATGAAATCAGCCCTTTTTTCTTCATCAAGACATTCGGCAATCATTGCAGCCTGCATTGAGCGTTTATCAAGCGGAAAATGCACAAAAGTCACGCCGAGTTTGCCTTCTTTGATATAATTTTTATCAAGTTTTGGGAGCATATTGAGGTGAAAATCGGCACAATGCGTGCATCCGAGCGATGAAAATTCATAAATCATGAGCGGTGTGGCTTTATCGCCGGCAATCAGATTTTCAGGCAAATTTAAGGCTGTTTTTCGATCAACTTCCGATGCAAAGGGCGCTTCTTGTTCCAAAAAAGCTTCCTTATTATCAAAAAAACCGGCTTTGGCATCGGAAATCAAGACAAAACTGCCGTTTTCATACACAAACCCTTTGTATGTCAAATAGGTATAGGCACCGAAAACATATATTAAAACGGCACTGATGATAAAGCTGATGCGATGTATTATCTTATCCAAAATCAATTCTCCTTTTTACCTGCGGACATAATATGTTTGCCAAGCGATTCAAGGCGATTTTTAAGCGCATCATCCTGAATGTCGCTGATGATTGTATCAATATAATTTTGTTCATCCTTCGTGACAAGTATTTTCTTTTCAATATCCGCAGATTTTGCTTGCGTCTTTTCAAAGGCGCCGTTGCCGATTTGCATAATTTTAATCTTATTAATTGCCTTATAGCCGAAATAGGTGTTGACTTTTTGCAAAATTATATCGGCTTGATAGTTGATTTGAAGGGCAAAAGCCCCCGATGATACCAAAAGACAAAGTGTCCCGTCATCTCTGGCATCTTTTTTGAAATCTATCTTTTGAGGAAGTGTTTGTTCGGCAAGTTCTGAACCGACGATTTTTTCCCAATTACGGATAAGATCAATTTCGATCAAGCCGTGCGGACCCAAAAGTTTTTTGGCCATATCGCCGATACCATCGGAAAGACATGTCAAACCGACGGCTTTTTTGGTGTGATTAATGATATCTTTTTTTTTCATGAGCGAGCCTTTCAGACTTCAAAATCTTTTAAGGGATGTTTTTTGATGACATCGTCAATAATTTTGTTTTGCGTGATGTGCGTATATATTTGTGTTGTTGAAATATTTTCGTGCCCGAGCATTTTTTGTACCGCGCGCAAAGATACATCGTGGTTGATTAAGTTTGTGGCAAACGAATGCCTTAATGTGTGCGGTGAAACAAGCGCAGGCGATACCCCGCTTAAAACACACAGTTCTTTGAGATTTTTAAAAAATCCGTCGCGCGTGATGTGGCCGCTTTTGGATTTGTTTGAGGCAAAAAGATAGGTATTTTTAACATTTTTTTTCAAAAAAAACGGTCGAACGTTTTTGATAAAATCAAACAAAAGTTTATTGATTTGTTCATCAAAAAACACGATTCGCTCTTTTGAGCCCTTGCCTTTGACAAAGATTTGTTTTTTATCGTGTGAGATACTTGTCAGGCTTAAACAAACAGCTTCCGAAACGCGCAAGCCGCTTGCAAACATGAGCTTAATCATAACGGCCGCACGCACCAGATGCGGCTTTTCGTGTGCCATTCCCGCATTATAAAGTTTTTCGACATCCTCGGGGCGCAAAAACTTTGGCAGAGGCTTTTCTTTTTTGGGCGGACAAATGTCGGGCAGGGGATTTTGTTTTAAGATTTTTTCTTCTATCAAAAATTTGCAAAATTCCCGAACGGCCGAAAGCTTGCGCGCAATGGTTTTAACCGATCTTTTTTGATCGGTTAAATCTTGCACAAACGATGCGATATCAGAGGCCTTGATGTCACAAGGAGTGATGTTTTGTGTGCTTAAAAATTGAAAAATATCCCTTTCATACGCATCCAAGGTGTTTTGTGCAGCACCCTTTTGAGCCGACATCATATCAATAAAAAGTATCAATTCCTCAGGATTTTCGGTCATTTTTTAGCGCATATTGACAATAATATCCTGCTCGATATGCTTTGCAACGGGAGTGATGTCTTTTATGCTCAAAAACAAAATGCCGCCGATAAGCAAAATCAAAACAAAATAAAAAATCCATTTATAACTTTTTTCTTTCATGGTAGATTACCTTTTAAAAAATATTGATATATGATTCAAATGTGATTATGATAATGACATATTTTATTAAAAGAAGCGTTAAAAAATGGGAAAAAAAATTAATAAAATCATTTTGCTTGTCGGATTGATGGGAAGCGGAAAAACAAGTGTCGGAAAAAGACTGGCACAAAAGCTTGATTTGCCCTTTGTCGATGGCGATAGAGAAATTGAAAAAGCCTCGGGGCTTTCACTTATTGATGTTTTAAAGTGTTTCGGCCCTCAGGAATATCGCAACGGCGAAATGCGTGTGATGAAGCGCTTGCTTTCGGGCGGCCCTTGTGTTTTAGCCTCGGGCGGAGGTTCTTTAGTGGCGGAACAAACACGCGCTTTCGCCAAACAAAATGCCCTGACCGTGTGGCTTAAGGCGGATATCGATACACTTTATCATCGCACATACGGGCGAAAACAAAGGCCTTTTTTGCAAACATCCGATAACCATTTTAAGGAAAAATTGGAAAACTATATTAAGGAGGAATATCCTTATTACGAAGAGGCAGATATTGTTGTCGAAACAAAAGATGAGCGTGTTGAATATACGGTCAATCGTGTTGTCAAAGCTTTGGATAATTTTATGGAAAAATGATATGAGAAAAGATAATCGTTTGATAAGCGCCTTGCGTCCCGTCAGCATTGAAACAGATGTTAATCCTTATGCCGAAGGGTCATGCCTGATTAAATGCGGCAATACACATGTTTTGTGTACGGCAAGTGTGGACACCAAATTGCCCGATTGGCTTGAAAATGCCGATAAGGGATGGATTACGGCTGAATATAATCTTTTGCCGAGGTCAACAATCACACGTGTTTCGCGCGATAAGAGTTTACATTCCGGTCGGACGCAGGAAATTTGCCGTCTGATATCTCGCTCGCTTCGTGCGGTGATTGATTTAGAGGCCTTAAAAGGATATCAAATTTTAATTGATTGTGATGTTTTGCAGGCTGACGGCGGGACAAGAACGGCTTCTGTCACCGGAGCATTTGTTGCACTTTATCTGGCCATCAAAAAAATGTATCAATCAGGGTTGATTGAGCGTTTCGCAGTCAAAGAATTTGTGGCGGCCGTTTCATGCGGTATAAAAGACGGACAAGCCATGCTGGATTTGGATTATGGCGAAGATTCATCTGCTGATACGGATTCAAATTTTGCTATAACCGAAAGCGGTGAAATTGTTGAAATTCAGGCAACGGCTGAAAAAGTCCCCTTCAGTGAAGATGCCCTTTTAAGCTTAATTAAGCTTGCAAAATCCGGTATCACGCAACTTATCGAAAAACAAAAGGAGGCATTGAAAGTCTGATGAGAGAAATCATATTTGCAAGCCATAACAAAGGCAAAATTAAAGCATTAAATGAAATTTTATCAAAATTGAATATCCGCGTTGTGAGTGCCGAAGATCTTGATTTGCCCGATGTTGAAGAAACAGGGACAACGTTTGAAGAAAATGCGCTTATCAAAGCAGGGACGATTGCTCGTCTGAAAAACAGACCATGCTTGGCAGATGATTCGGGCTTGTGTGTTGATGCCTTAAACGGCAGGCCGGGGGTTTATTCCGCACGATATGCTCCCAATCGTGATTTTGATAAAGCTATGGATATGCTGTTAGGTGAGCTTGAAAATGCTGAGGATAAGTCAAGAAAAGCACATTTTTCATGCGTCATGGCGCTTGTTTTTGAAAACGGTGAACATATTTGTTTTGAAGGGCGTGTTGACGGACAAATTGCTTTGCAAAAAAGCGGTGCCTCGGGTTTTGGCTTTGACCCGCTTTTTATCCCTGACGGGTATCATCAAACGTTTGCAGAGCTCGGAGCGGATGTCAAAAATAAGATTTCACATCGAGCCAGAGCGCTTGAAAAATTAACGGCCTATATCGCAGAAAAAGGACTTTGATGAAAAATGGTGTCTACAATATCGCTTTGAGTGCATCTTTTTTTGATACACTTGCCAAGCGTTTTATTGATGAATTTTATCAAAATCCGATCGGACTTTCAGATGTTCTTTTTTTGGTGCAAAACAGACGAAGCGTTCTTTCGCTGAAAGAGGCTTTTTTGCGCCAAAACGGGTTGTCGCCTTTTTTGTTGCCGCAAATTAAAGCCATCGGTGATGTTGATGCAGATGATTTGTTTGTCGGAGGAAAAAATGAGGCGCTTGACATCAAGCCTTCCGTTACAAAAGAAGAAAGGCTTTTTTTGTTTGCAAAATTGATTGCCTCTAAGCGAGATGTGTACGGCTTAAAAGATATATCCTTTGTTCAGGCTTTGGCGCTTGCGGCCGATTTGGGTAATTTGATGGACGGCATTTATGATGAAAATCTCAGCTTTGACGGGTTTGAAAAATTGGTGCCGGAAGAATACGCCTCACATTTTCAGGAAACGCTGAAATTTTTGAAAATCGTGACTTCTTTTTGGCCGGATATCTTAAAAGAAAGGGGCGTTGTTGACGGGGCATATAAGAAAAACAAACTTTTGGAACTTGAGGCAAAACAATGGCTTCAAAAACCGCCGGAGCATAAGATTGTTGCCGCCGGATTGAATACTTCTTTTGACGGTGCAAAACATATTTTATCAGCTCTTTTAATGCTTGAAAACGGTGAAATTTATATTTCCGGACTGGATCGCTATTTGCCTGATGATGTTTTTGATTTGGTTGCTGAGACGCATCCTCAGTTTGAAAATAAAAGCCTTTTGAAACATTTGGGTTTAAAACGCGAAGATGTTGAAGATATTACGGTGCCTCAAAATTTTGCACGTGAAATTTTGATATCCGAAGTGATGCGTCCGGCAGAAACGACATCTTCTTGGCAGGACTTAAAACAAAAACTTGATTTTAACAAGGCTTTTGAAGGGCTTCATTTGATGGAATGCCGTGAAACTTTTGAAGAAGCTTCTTCAATTGCGCTTTTGATGCGTGAAGTTCTTGAAGTGCCGCAAAAAACGGCAGTTTTGATTACGACGGACAGAACGCTTGCACGCGCCGTGTCGGCGGCCTTAAAGCGTTTTGGTATCGATATTGACGATTCGGCAGGTTTGCCTTTGCATCTGTCTGAAATCGGGATTTATTTAAGACAAATCATTGATGTCATCGAAAAGAATTTTTCTCCCGTTTGTATCGCGGCGCTTTTGAAAAATCCGTATATGCGGATGGGAAGACCTCTTCAAGATTTGCGCCGTGAGGTCAGGGCGGCTGAATTGAAAAAACGAATGCCGGCTTTCAACCAAAAACCCGAAGAAATATTTGAAGATGACGCCTTAACGGCTGAACTCAGGACATATCTTTCAGAATTGAGTGAACTTTATCAAAAAGAGGATGTCGAACTTCAAAAATTGATGACGGTGCATCTTAAAGTTGCGGAAAGTTTAGCCTCAGACAATCAAATGAGCGGGGCGCAAAATTTATGGCGTCACGATGACGGCAAAGCGGCGGCCGCATATTTTGCAAAATTGATTGAAAAAGCACCGATTGCCGGCAATGTTTGGCCGCAAAGTTACGGCGCGATTGTTTCAACGCTGCTTTCAACGCAAAGTGTGCGCAAAACATACGGTACGCATCCGAGACTTAAAATTTTGGGTCCGATTGAAGCGCGAGGATGTCGTTATGATGTGACAATCATCGGTGGCTTAAATGAAGGCGTTTGGCCTGTTTTGGAAAATGCAGACCCGTTTATGTCGCGTACGATGAAAAAAGAATACGGGCTTCCCGTGCCGGAAAAAGCTATCGGTGTCGGCGCTTTTGATTTAAGCACTTTTTTGGCGTCAAAAGAAGTTTATCTGACACGTTCTCAAAGATCAAACGGCACACCGACGGATAAATCGCGTTATTGGCTTCGGATTGAAACGATTTTGAGATTGTTTGATAAAGATGTGTCATCCGTTTTGGTACCATTTTATCCGATGCTTGCTCAAAAAATTGATACGCCTGATGCTTTTTGTAAAATCGAGCCGGCCGCACCAAAACCGCCCGTTTATGCCCGTCCGCGTCATTTTTCGGCAAGTTCGATTGAAAAATTGATGCGCAACCCTTATGAAATATATGCCCGCTATATCTTAAAGCTGAAAGTGCTTGATGACTTGACAGACCGCATTAAGCAAACAACTTATGGTACGATTGTTCATAAAGTTTTGGAAAATTTTGCAAAAATATACGATTCTTCCTTTGACGATAAGGCGCTTGAAGTGCTTCTTGAACTTGGGCAAAAAGAATTTTCGCGCTATCGTTTTGAGGCAAAAGATAAGGCTTTTTATACAGCAAAGTTTGAAAAAACGGCTCAGTGGTTGATTAAAAATGAGCAAACTTATCGCTCACAAATCAAACATATTTTTTCTGAAGTCAAAGGACAAATCAATCTTTCAATGCCGACGGGTGATGTTATCATTGAGGCGCGTGCGGACAGAATTGATGAAACAAAAGACGGATGTTATCGCATATTGGACTATAAAACAGGCAAAGCGCGCACAAAGGCCGAAATCAAAAGCGGTTATGCCCCGCAGTTGCCGATTGAGGCTTTGATTGCGCATCAAGGCGGTTTTTCAAAAGATGGCAGGATTTTGGCGCAAAAAAAAGTTGATGCGTTGATTTATGAAGTGCTTTCAAAAAAAATCACCGTTTATGATGAAGATATTGATGATTTGATTGATAAAACAAAACGGCACCTTGAAGCACTGATTTCGGCATTTGATTTTCAAACAACGCCGTATCTTGCAAGACCAAATCCCAAGCATTTGGATGAATATGCTGATTATGAACATTTGGCGCGCGTTAAAGAATGGAGTGTGACAGATGGCGATGAATGATGTTTGTCAAATTGAAGATGAAAAGAAAAAGCTTGAAAATATAGCCTTAAAACAGCAGACAAACGCCTCTGACCCAAATTTTTGCGTTTGGGTTGAAGCATCGGCCGGAACGGGCAAAACAAAAGTTTTGTCCGACAGGGTTTTAAGACTTTTGCTCGGCGGCGTCGAACCGTCAAAAATTTTGTGTCTGACTTATACCAAAGCGGCCGCGGTAGAGATGAAATCGCGTATTTTTGACAGGCTTTCAAAGTGGGTGGCTTTGAGTGATGAAAAGCTCAAAAAAGAGCTTGAATCTTTCAGCCCGTCCGTATCGATTACGGATGAAATGATGTTGCGTGCAAGACTGCTTTTTGCTTTGACACTTGATTGTCCCGTCCCGATTAAAATCCAGACCATCCACAGCTTTTGTGAAGAAATTTTGAAGCGTTTTCCGATAGAAGCGGGGATTGCACCTTATTTTGAAGTGATGGACGAGGCCTCAACAAAAGAGGCGCTGATTGATATCACAAAGCATGTGATGACTGAAATTGAAAATTTTGATGCGCCGGATATCCGTAAAGCCGTTTTATTTTTAACCGAAAACGTTTCATCTTTCAGTTTTCAGCAATTGCTTGAAGAAATTGCATTAAAACGCAATACTTTGATGCAGATTTTTGCCCGTTTTGAAGACAATGATGCGTTTTTGGCGCATTTGCGCAAAAGCCTTAACCTTGAAGATGATTGTTCAAGGCAGAAGAGTATTGATGCATTTTACAGCCATCTTGATAAAACCGTATTAAAAAGATGCGTCGACGCACTTTCAAAGAGTTCTAAAACAGATAAAACAAATGCGGCGCTGATTGAGCAAAATCTTAAAAATTTTGATTTTGACAGTTATCGAAGTATTTTTTTGACGCAAGAGGGTGAAATAAAATCACGGCTTGCAACAAAAGATGCTGCCAAATATTTTGAAAATATTGTTCAAGAAATGAAACAACAGGCTGAAATTGTGCGGATTTTGGCTCAAAAACTCAAAAAAATCAAACTTTTTGAGGCAACAAAAGCCATGAGCGTTCTTGCAAGGCGATTGATTGAAGAATACAGAACCTATAAGCGCAAAAATGCGCGCCTTGATTATGAGGATTTAATTGTTTTTACCAAAAAATTGCTTGAAAATGAGAACGCTTCGGCATGGGTGCTTTATAAACTTGACGGCGGTTTAGAGCATATTTTGATTGACGAAGCGCAGGATACCTCACCCGACCAGTGGCGTATCATCAAGGCTTTAACGGATGAATTTTTTAATATTTCAGGTAAAAATCAAACACCGCGGAGTGTTTTTGCCGTGGGTGACCGAAAGCAGTCAATTTATGGTTTTCAGGGAGCAAAACCTGAAAAATTTGATGAAATGAGGCAATTTTATCAGCAAAAAATCGAACGCTTCAAAAAAATACGACTGGATGTATCTTTTCGTTCGACAAGTGCCGTTCTTGAAACGGTTAATGCGCTTTTTGCCTTAGACGAGGCAAAAAAAGGTGTTGCAACTCAAGAAGAACCTGTTTTGCACCGTCCATATAGATTAGGTGAGGGGGGAGAAGTTCAAATTTGGCCTCTTGTTGAAAGTGATGCGGATGACGGTGATGATGTTTGGTATCCTCCGCTTGAACGCAAAACAAAGGCAACGGCAGCACAAAAACTTGCCTTAAAAATTGCGCTTAAAATCAAAAGTATGGTTGAAAATAAAGAAATTTTAGCCTCAAAAAACAGACCGTTTCAATATCGTGATTTTATGGTTTTGGTACAAAGGCGCAATGCCTTCATGGACGAGTTTGTGCGTGCTTGCAAAAACAACCGAGTGGAAGTCAGCGGTGTTGATAAATTAAAATTAACCGCGCAAATAGCAATTGAAGATTTGCTTTCTGTCGCAAAGTTTTTGTTGTTGCCGAATGATGATTTAAGTCTTGCCGAAGCGCTGAAATCGCCGCTTTTTAACTTAAACGATGATGATTTGTTCAAACTTTGTTATCAAAGAGGCGATTGTTCGCTTTGGGCGCAAATTGCATCAAATCCCGATTATGCGGGGTTAAAAGAAAATTTAAGTGCGTTGATGAATATATCTGATTTGAAACGGCCGTTTGAAATTTTCAGCAAAATTTTGATTGAGGACGAGGGACGCAAAAAGTTTTGCGCGCGTTTAGGTGCCGAGGCTAAAGACGCAATTGATGAATTTATGAATTTGACTTTGGCTTTTGAAAAAGACCATGTCCCGAATTTGCAGAATTTTGTGGCATGGATTGAGGCCGGTGAAACAGAGGTCAAACGTGAGCTCGAACAAAATGAAAATGACGCCGTTCGAATTATGACCGTTCACGGCTCAAAGGGGTTGCAGGCGCCTGTTGTGATTTTGGCCGATACGGTGCGTGAGGTCAAAACGGGTCGCGAATCGGGGTTGATTTTTGACGATGATTCGGTCTATTTTCCTTTAAGCGCCGATGATTATGAAGAAAATTGCAACACTTTGTATGAAAAAGAGATTGAAAAATCGTATGATGAATATCGACGGCTTTTGTATGTTGCAATGACACGGGCGGAAGACAGACTTTATATCGCAGGCTACGGGCGCTTAAAAAAAGAAGACAAAAGCTGGTATGGCTTGGCGCAAAAAGCTTTGCAAAAAATCGGAGCAGGCTCTGAAGATGACGCTGTTTCGTATCAAACAGCGCAAATTTTGCCCGCAAAAGAAGAAAAATTTTTACAAAAACAGGAAATTTTATTTAAAAACACGGATTTTGCATATCACAAGGCGCCGGTTGAAAATGCGCTTTCAAAACCTTTGAGCCCGTCGCATTTGGAAGATGAAGACGATACGGCCGTATCATCGCCGCTTGCGGAGCAACAAATGTTTTATAAACGCGGTACGATGATTCATAAAATTTTAGAACTGCTTGTTTTCAAAAAAGAAAAATCAGAGCAAAAAGCAATTGTTGAGGCATATCTTTCGGCTCAAAATGATGTTTCCGAGAGTTTTAGAGATGATATTAAGCGCGAAGTTCTTGCCCTTTTGGATGATACAAAATTTTCGTTTTTATTTTCAAAAAATGCACGTGCCGAAGTGCCGGTGATGGGCGCTGTTGACGGCAAAATCGTTTCAGGTCAGATTGACAGACTGATTGTTTTTGATGACAAGGTGATTATTGTTGATTTTAAGACCAATCGTCCGGCCGCTTTTTCAAGAGAAAACGTGCCGATATCTTATATCAGGCAAATGGAGATTTATCAAAAGCTGATTGAACAAATTTATCCGAAAAAGACGGTTGAAACATATATTTTATGGACCAATACGTTAAAGTTGATGAAAATCTGAAAAAAAGGTTGTAATCCAAAGATTTATCTTTAATATCAAAAATAAAGTCATATATTTTAAAAGCCAATTTTTAAGAAAGGAAAATGTTATGTTGTCATTAAGCGAAAATGAATTTAAGTCAGAAGTGCTTGATTCAAAGGGTTTGGTCTTGGTTGATTTTTGGGCGGAATGGTGCGGCCCGTGTCGTCAGCTCGGCCCGATTTTGGAAGAAACATCTAAAAAAATGACGGATGTCAAATTCTGTAAAGTCAATGTGGATGAAGCGCCCAATACGGCGGCCTCATTCGGTATCAGAAGCATTCCGAGTATGTTTTTGTTCAAAGACGGTAAACAGGTTGATGTCAAGGTCGGTTTCAGCTCTGAGGCATCCATCACATCATGGCTTAACAGCTATAAATAAGATATGCGACGTTTTTTTAAGACAAACCCCGCATCAATCGCGGGGCTTTGTTTTTAACGATACCGAATCGAGAATGTATTTGTCTTTCCCGCGATGGCATTCGCCTCATCGATGGTATAGATGCGCTTTTCAGTACGATGACCGGATGTCGTGACAAGTTTGCCTTTATCATCATAAACATAAGTCACACCATTAATTTTTTGTGTTGTTGCTTTGATTGATTTCAGCTCCGGGTATCCGGCCGCTTCTAAATTCGCATCGCATTTTGCAACATCGCCCGTGCAATAGATTTTAAGCTTGGCGGGAACGTTGGCATCAAACAAAGCACCCAATTGTGTATTTTCACCAATGGTTAATGTTTTAAGATTACTACAATCTGACAAAACGTTCTGGTCGATTCTTTCAACCGAATTTGGAATGACGAGATCGGTTAATTTTGTCATCCCTCGAAAAGCTGAGCATTCAATTGTTTTGACCGAATCGGGGATAACTATTTTTTGAATGGATGACCAAGCAAAAGCTGCCTCCTCAATTGAGATAACGGAATTAGGAATAATGACTTCTTCTGTTATAATTCCATCAAAAGAATACCTTCTAATTTGTGTCACGGAAGAAGGAAGTATAATCGGATTCTGGCTTTTAATTTGATTAAATCCGAGAATTCCTAAATCCTTAATTGAATCTTCAATGATAACATTTTTCACATCTTGGTCTTTCCATGGTTGTATGAATTCATTTTCATTATGATCTAACCAATATCCGATGTTGCCGCTGTTGCCAGTTCCACGAATGGTGAGTGTACCATCGGTATCAATTTTGTATTGGCAATTAGCCGTATATCCTAACGCGTCCTTTCCGCAGTCAATCCAATCATGGGCGGACGCATTAAAACTTGTTATCAATCCCAAAATTAAAACATATTTTTTCATAACTTTTCTCCTATTTTCTCTTTTTTCGTCATGGCGGTCTCTTCATCATCATCCTGAGCTTGTCTCAGGATTTTTTTAGATTCCGAAACAAGTGGAGCGCGACAAGCTTGCTCATCTTTGATTCCTTTAATGACGGGTTTAACTTCGGAATGACGGGTTTCGAGTCCTTTCATAACGTTATTGTTAAACTAAAAAAATCACTTCAGAAAATATCTAAAGTGGGAGCAGAAAAACTATACATACATAGTCGAACTTATTCGTCGCAAAGCGCTTATTTCATTCACTCCCTTAAAAGGAGTTTCAATTGTATGTAAAGTGTTTTTCTGACACCGCAACCATTTTGGTTACATTTTCATTATGGCATATCAAAAAACAAAAAGCAAGAAAAAAAATATAGTATAAGAAATAAGAACCGTAAAATTAAATAACATATTGATTTTTTTTTATATAAAAACAGCAAATGTTTTGCGTGAAACATTTGCTGTTATCTTATTTCGAAATTGTATTAATTTTTATTTTTAAGCCTCGTTTGGCAATGCACTTTGTTCTTCATTATCCGCATTTAAATCAATATCTTCCTCATTAAAAACAAGGCATTTATCACGATTTAAATATGCTTCGATATAAGGCTCAAACAATTTACAGGCAAAGCGGTACGGACTGCGCTTAAACGATACAATGCGTTTATAAGCACGCGTGACATCTACCCATTCATAAGCCTTAAATTCAGGATTTGGCATATCAAAATTAATCTCACTGTCATCACCATAAAAATGCACTAAAACCCAAAACATCTTTTGCCCGACATAACCTCGACCAATCTTGGATAGCGCTTTATGAATACGGCGCGGATAAACGTAATAAATCGGATCTTCACAGGCAAGCAAAACCGTTGCCGATTTAATCGACGTTTCTTCCGTCAACTCACGAAGCGCCGCTTCGGTAATACTTTCCTTAAAATTGATACCGCCTTGCGGAAATTGCCAATTCAGCCCGCCCATATCGGCACGGGCACACATCAAAACTTTTCCCTCATCATTAAAAACGACAATGCCGGCACAATTTCGATAATTTGGCATTATTTGTCCTCCTTTTGAACGGGATTGACGTTATTGATATTAGACTGATACAGTTTTAAGGCATGCACCAAATCAAGCGCTCTTGAAAGCTGATAATCCGAAATTTCATTCTTTTTTGCATCTTTTTGTTCATTTTTATTTTTTGATGCATCTTTGTCTTCCTGCTCATTTTTGAGCGCACCCGAAAGTTCTGCCTCTTTTAAATTTAACGCATAATTTTCAAGTACTTTGACCTGTGCTAAAGGCACAACGATATCCGGTTCAATCCCTTTGGCTTGAATAGAACGACCCGACGGTGTATAATAGCGAGCCGTCGTCAGGCGCATTGCTCCGAAATCACCGAGCGGTATCACGGTTTGCACCGACCCTTTGCCAAATGATTTTTCACCCAAAATAATCGCCCTGTGATGATCTTGTAAAGCACCGGCCACAATTTCAGATGCAGAAGCCGAACCTTCATTGATAATCACAACCATCGGTAAACCTTCCGTCATATCACCGCTGTGCGCACTGTATTTGACATTGTCCGCTTCATTGCGTGCACGGGTCGAAACAATTTCACCCTCGCTCAAAAACAAATCCGATACCGCAACAGCCTGATCGAGCAAGCCTCCGGGGTTGTTACGTACATCAAGCACAATACCTGCCAACTTATCACCGAGTTTTTTCTTCGTTTCTTGATAGGCTTTTTTTATCGACTTGTCATTATCTTCCGTAAAAGATGAAATGCGGATATACAAGATATCATCTTCTTTAATATCCGTCTTGACGGATTGAATCTTAATTTCCTGACGTTTTAAGGTAACATCAAAAGGTTTTTCTCCCTCACGTCTGATTGAAATTTTAACTTTTGTACCGATTTTTCCGCGAAGTTTTGAGACAGCCTCATTCAAATTGAGCCCGATAACCGTTTCACCGTCAATATGTGTGATATAATCACCGGCCTTCAAACCGGCCTTAAATGCAGGTGTATCGTCAATCGGCGAAACAACTTTGACAAGCCCGTTGTCCATCGTGACTTCGATTCCCAAACCGCCGAATTTGCCTTTTGTCTGCTCGGACATATAATGAAAACTTTCGGCATCTAAATAACTGCTGTGGGGGTCTAAAGATGAAAGCATTCCGTTTAAGGCCTGTTCAATAAGTACTTGATCAGAG
Organism: uncultured Pseudomonadota bacterium; assembly: GCA_902785935.1. Lineage (GTDB taxonomy): Bacteria > Pseudomonadota > Alphaproteobacteria > RF32 > CAG-239 > UBA1254. The sequence continues at coordinate 9,944 of CADAAN010000002.1, read as the reverse complement.
ACTTCTTCGACATAACCCGCTTTGGTACGTTCCATCACCTCACCAAAAAGGTTAAGCATTTCATAGGTATTATGTTCCTGCTTTTTGTTTTTGTCTGCTGCAGCATTTAAGTCAGAAGCAATAAATTGCATTGCAATAATGAGTATCAAAAGTTTTTTAACCATATTTTTTTCCTTTTATTATTGACCGAGCCACGGGGCAGGGTTAATCGGTTTTGTGTTTTTTCTGATTTCCATATATAACTTGGCATCATTGTTATCGGGCATCAAACCGACGGGTTCGCCTGCCAAAACCATCTGACCGTTTTCGGTCTCAACGCTTGACATACCGCCGACAAGTGACACAATATCAGAGCCGTGATCAATAATAATAAGATTGCCGTATCCCTTAAACGGCCCTGAAAAAACGACCGTACCATCATAAGATGCAACAACCTGAGCATTGGCACGTGTTTTTATCACAATACCTTTAGACGTCACTCCTTTTGAAAGCTCTTGCCCGTATGAAGTAATAACTTCACCACGCGCCGGTCTGACAAATTGGCCTATGGCAATCGAATTGGAGCCCAAAGCATTTGTGCTTTCTTTAGACCGCACAATATCATATTTTTCCGGATCATCCAAATCATTTTTTTCATAATAATCAATTTTATCCTGATTTTCAAATCCGTAAGCTCGGTTTTCACGCAAACGCGCGATTTGCTCTTCTTCCAATTTGCGTTGAGCTTCAAGTTCGCGCTCACGTGCGGCACGTTTAAGCTCTTCTTTCTTGCGTCGATTGATTTCGGCTTGTTGGATGGCTTTTTCCATCAAATCTTTCAAATCTGAAGCCTCTGATGCAAGTTTAAGCGCTTCTTCGCGCGCTTTAGACTTTTCTCCCTCAAGCTGCTGATGAAGTTTGCTTTTTTCATCGGCTAATTTTTTAAGTGCAACTTGCTTTTTCTTTAAGTTTTGCGTTTGATTTGAAAGCTCGAGCAATTTTTTTCGGACAGCTTCTTTTTGAGTTGTGAGTTCTGCCAAATCTTTTTTGATTTTATCCGCATTGTTTTTCAAATAAGGAACACTTTCGCGCATTAAAACAGCACTTTGGATAATTTCAACGGGCGTTAATGGCTGAAAAATAAGCGAGTCGGTCGGATGTAATGCCAAATTTTGCATAGCTGCCAAAACAGTTGCTAAATTTTGGTATTCGTGATTGAAACTTTCTTCTTTTTCGCGCAACTTTTGTTCTAAAAGCTTGAGTTCTTCCTCGGTTTTTGTGATGCTGTCCTCATCTTTTTGAACACGCTTTGCCGCCTCGACCAGTTGTTTGTTCATCTTGGCAAGTTCTAAGCTCAAAGCAACCGATTCGGCCTGAAGCTTTTTATATTCCATCTTTTTTAAGTCGGATTTTTGGACGGCCGCGTTGACCTCAGCCTCTGAAACAGTATACGCCGGCGCGGCGAAATTAATCGCTACGAAGATAAAAATCAATAGTCCGGCGTATCTGTTCATAACCTATTTCTCAAGCAAAGATTGTCCAGTCATGGCTGTCGGTTTTTCAAGTCCGAGCAAATCCAAAAGCGTCGGTGAAATATCAGCGAGTCTGCCGTCTTTTAAGCCTTTAATGTCAGATGAGGCATTGTAAAGTACGGCCTGAACCTTTCCGACCGTATGCGCGGTATAAGGCTCTCCGGTTTTTTCATCAACCATCTTTTCGACATTGCCGTGATCGGCTGTGACCAAAAGAACACCATCCGCCTTTTTGATGGCATTCATCACGCGACCCAAATTTTCATCAACGGCGGCAACGGCTTTTAACGCAGCATCCATAATGCCCGTATGCCCGACCATATCGCCGTTTGCAAAGTTGCAGATAATCACATCAAATTTATGATTTTCAATCGCATCAACAAGGTTATCAGTCACCTCATAAACGCTCATTTCGGGTTTCAAGTCATAAGTTGCGACTTTCGGTGACGGAATTAAAATGCGGCTCTCACCTTCAAACTCGCGCTCTTCACCGCCGTTAAAGAAAAACGTCACGTGCGCGTATTTTTCCGTTTCTGCAATTCTGAGTTGTGTTAAACCGTTTTTAGAAACAATTTCACCAAAGATGTCTTTAAGTTCTTCGGGGCCAAAAAGCGTTTGCATAAAGCGATTGTGATCGACGGAATATTCCGCCATACCGACGGATAAAGCAAATTTGACGATTTTTTTGCGCTCAAAACCCGTAAACTGTGCATCAGACAAAGCATATAAAATTTCACGCGCACGATCAGCTCTGAAGTTTGCCATCAAAACGGCATCACCGTCGTTTGCGCCCTTATAATCACCGACAACGCAAGGCACAACAAATTCATCCGTTACGTTTTGATTGTATGAACTTGTCATAGCCTCATCAAAACTTAAAAAGCGCGCACCATCTGCCAAAACAATGTTGTTATAGGCCTTTTCGACACGATCCCAGCGTTTATCTCTGTCCATGGCATAAAAGCGCCCCGAAATTGTCGCAAGTTTGACATTTGATAATTTTTCAATACCCTCACAAAAGGCTTTTAAGTATCCTTTGCCTGATTGAGGCGGTGTGTCGCGCCCGTCCATAAAGGCGTGGACGGCAACTTTAACCCCGTTTTCATTTAAAATTTTTGCCAAAGCCAAGATATGATTTTGGTGCGAATGTACGCCGCCCGGAGACATTAAACCCATCAAGTGGCAAGTACCGCCTGTTTGCTTTAAGGTATCGATGAGTTTGAGTAAAACAGGGTTTTGGGCAAGGGTTCCCGTTTTGACGGCTTGGTCAATCTTTGGTAAATCTTGCATCACGACGCGACCGGCGCCCAAATTCATATGTCCGACTTCTGAATTGCCCATTTGTCCGTCAGGCAAACCGACATCCAAGCCCGAAGTTTCAACAAAACCATGCGGGCATGATTGAAGCAATGTGTGCCAATTCGGCGTATGGCCGTTTTCAATAGCATTATCATTTGTTATATTTTTTCTGTATCCCCAACCATCTAAAATCAGGAGCATCACAGGTTTTTTCATTTGTTTTTATCCTTTTTAAGAATCACGTTAATTTTTTCTGTATTATATATAATAAAAGAGATTTGAAAAGCACTAAATTTTATTTTTAATCCCAAAAAAAAACGCAATTTTGTGCATAAAAAGAGTTGACAAGCACCAAAAAAGCTTTTATTTAGAAAAAAAAACAATGCTCCGGTGGCGGAATTGGTAGACGCGCATGCTTCAGGTGCATGTTGGGGGTTCCCAGTGAAAGTTCAAGTCTTTTCCGGAGCACCAAAAAATCTCCCTTTTAAGGGAGTTTTTTTGTGCTCAGAAATAAAGACAGCTTGAACTTTCACGGGTGAAAGTTTAATCGCCAGCGAAAGCGAGGCGGGTGCATCGCGGTCGGCTTAAAAAGCCGATGAGCGCCAGCAGGGCCGAGGATTTGCTTTTTAAGCAAACCGCAGGTCAGTCTTTTCCGGAGCACCAATAAAAAAATGCTTTCAAGAAAAGTTGAAAGCATTTTTTTTATTTGTTATATATCGCTTCGATCAATAATATCTTTTAATGTTTTTGCTGACTTTTGCAAACATTCTGTTTCATGAGGGCTCAGTTGAATTGGTACTTGTGTCTCAACGCCATCTTTACCGACAATGGCGGGCATACTCAGTGAAATGCCTTCAATACCATACTGTCCATGCATCATCCAAGAAACGGAAAGAATAGATTTTTCATCTCTGATGATGGCCTCACAAATGCGCTTGACGGCCATGGCAATACCGAAGTATGTCGCTTTTTTACGCTCAATAATCTCATAAGCACTGTTTTTGACATCATCGGCAATCCTTCTCATTGCCTCATCATGGTGAAAATGCCCGCGCATCTCGCAAAAGTTGTTCAGCGCAATACCCGATACGTTGGCAGATGACCACGCTGCAAGCTCGGAATCGCCGTGCTCACCGATGATAAAGGCATGCACACTACGTGCATCAACGTTTAGGTGGTTGCCGAGTTCATATTTCAAGCGCGCCGTGTCAAGAACGGTACCCGAGCCTAATACTTTGTTTTCGGGAAGACCGGAAATTTTTAATGCGACTGTTGTCAAAATATCGACCGGATTGGCTACAATAAGCAATATTCCCTGATAATTGCGTTTTTTGATTTCAGGTAAGATTGATTTAAAAATAGCGATATTTTTATGAACCAGATCGAGCCGCGTTTCTCCGGGTTTTTGGTTTGCGCCTGCTGTTAAGATGATGATGGCGGCATCTTTAATATCATCATAACCACCTGCATAAATTTTAACAGGTTTTGCAAACGGCACGCCATGGCTGATATCTAAAGCTTCACCTTCGGCTTTTGCATAATCGGTGTCAATTAAAACGATTTCTGAGAAAAGACCAGATTGCATTAAACTGAAGGCAGATGCAGCGCCAACAAAGCCACATCCGATAATTACGGCTTTTCTTGTATGCTGGCAATCGACATATTTTGTATCCATTATTTTTTTTCCTTTTCAAATAAATTGTTTTTCAGGCAATATAGTTTATTTTTTGATAAAATAAAGGAAAATCGTTATAAATTTGAGTTTATGCACAGCGCTTTGATAGCTAAAAATAAAACCTTCAGCTATATTTTTGTGGAAATTTTTTAAAATTGTTATTGAAAAATTTACTTTTATTGCTTAAGTTAAAACTGTATTAGTTGTATTGCAATTAAGTTCTTTTGCGAATCGTTCGTAAAAGATTTGTTATAAAACCCATATGGAGAAAATATATGAAAAAAATCTTAGGTTTATTTTGTGCAATGGCTATGTTGGCCGGTTGTTCATCTTTGAGCTCTAACGGCGGCTTATTTGGCGGTAGCGAATGCGAAGCTAAAGAAGCTCGTGATTTCATGGCAAATGCTGAAGATCGCGTTTTCTTCGCGCTTGACAGCTCTGCTTTGACACCGAATGCTCAAGAAGTTTTGGACACACAGGTTGACTGGCTGACAGCTAAACGTCACAACAAAGTCAACGTGATTGTTCAAGGTTACTGCGATGAACGCGGTACACGTGAATACAACTTGGCTTTAGGTGAGCGCCGTGCTAACGCCGTTAAGGAATATTTGGTTTCTCACGGTGTTGATGCAGACCGCATTGCAACAATCTCATACGGTAAGGAAAGACCTGCCGTTTTGGGTAGCAATGAAGCTGCTTGGGCTCAAAACCGTCGTGCTGTGACAGTTGTTCGCACAAGCGATATGTAATTAGCCTAAAACGTTCTTAAAACGCATTCTTTAATTGAAGGGTGCGTTTTTTTTGTTATCAAATTGAAAAATAAAACTTGATTTTTATCTGCTTTTATACCATAATATAACTATAAGGAGAAAAAAATGCGTCGGATTTTTTTATTGTATATCGTGTTTTCAATGGTTCCGTTTGCGGCATCGGCGGTGAGCAATTGCGCATCTTTGCCGGATTGTCAGGCACTCGGTTATAGCAAGGGCTATGATCAGGCATGCGGTACGGAGGCAAAAAATTATATCTTGTGTCCTTATGATACACAATACAGAAAGTGCGTTAATTATGATTGTGCTAAGTTAGGGTTTACGAAAACAGATAAGTCTTCTTGGTGCGCCTCTGTTGTTAAGTGCAAATTTAATGCGGATTATACACTCTGCGCTCAAACAAAATAAAAGGCCGTTTAATGAAAAAAGTTGTATTATCAGCCTTAATGCTTTTCTTTTTGTCGACAGTATCTTCCTTGGCGGCTTCTCATCCTTATGATGAAGCTTCTAAATCGTTGCCTGATATGACAGGGGAAAATTAATAATGTTCAAGATTTGTGAAAAAGGCCGCTCAATGGTCGAGATGCTTGGCGTTTTGGCCGTTATCGGGGTTTTAAGTGCGGGCGGTTTGGCCGGTTATTCAAAAGCGATGTACCGCTATAAACTCAGTAAAACTATTGATGTTGCATCTTCAGGACTGAGGGAATTTTCGTTTTTTATCAAAAAAGATGTCAGCGGATATGATGCCGATAAGGAAGAAATGGCACAAAAAGCAAAATCAACAGGTCTTTTGCCTGATTGTGAAGTGGCGCAATCTCAACTTTCAAGTGACTATCAGGTATGCCGCGTGCCTTTGGGTGAGATTTATCCGCGGTTTTTTATATCGGAAGGTGACGGCGAAAATTATTACACCTATATGATGTATGTTACGCTTTTGAGTTCGCAAACTTCGGCTTGTGTCGATTTTTTAGCCAGAGGCTGGGATCAAATGTTGCCTGAAAGGTTTTGGCGTCATGGCAAAATATGGTTGACCTCCGATAAAGGCTCTCAACTCATCAATCTTTCGGCACAAAACGCTTTATCTGTCGGCAATTTACTGACCCCGTGCAGTAATGTTTGCGCAAGCGGTGCAGCATATTGCTCGATTGTTTTTGATTTCAGCGGATATACGAACTAACTTATTCTGGATATAGTGTTGATATGAAAATTTACAAAGTCGGTGGCGCTGTCAGAGATAAAATCTTAGGCAAATCTTCGCATGACAACGATTATGTTGTTGTCGGCGCGACAAAAGAAGAGATGGTTGCGCTTGGTTTTAAGCCTATCGGCAAGGCGTTTCCCGTTTTTTTACACCCCAAAACAAAAGAAGAATATGCTCTGGCACGATTAGAGCGCAAAACGGGCGATAAGCACACGGATTTTGAATTTGTTTTTTCGCCCGATGTCACACTAAAAGAGGATTTGGAACGTCGAGATTTGACATGCAATGCAATCGCTTATGATGAAGAAACGAAGGAATATATTGATTATTTCGGCGGTCTTGATGATATCAAAAACCGCATTTTAAAGCATATCAATGCCGCGCATTTTGTTGAAGATCCGCTTCGTGTTTTGCGTGTCTGTCGTTTGAGCGCACAGCTTGATTTTGATGTTCACCCCGAAACGATAGATTTGTGCAAAAAAATGGTTGCTGACGGGGCGATGACAAATTTGACGGTAGAACGGATTTATGATGAACTTAAAAAGGCTTTGATGAGCAAGAAGCCGTCAAGATTTTTTATTTTGATGCATGAAACAGGTGCCTTAAAAGAAGTGATGCCTGAACTTGATGTTCTTTATGATACGCCGGAACATTCTTTATATCATCCGGAAGGGACAACGTTCGGACATATTATGACAGCGCTTGATTTGATGCCGAATGCGTCGCTTCTTGTGAAGTTCGGGATATTGACGCATGATTTCGGCAAGGCTTTGACGCCGAAAGATATTTTACCGCGCCATTTAGGGCATGAGAATCGCGCCGGCGGACCGATAAAAACGCTTTGTCGCCGTTTGAAAATACAAAAAAAATATTGCCGTTTTGCACTCGCCGCGGCAAAATATCATATGCTTTATTTCAAGCTGTTTCAAATGCGTTGTTGCAAAATATATGATTTGGTTGATGCATTTGATATTATGCACACGTCATATATAAAGGATTATATTGAAGTGTGCCGCGCGGATATGGAAAGCTGTGTAATGGAAGATAAAGAAAAGGCGCGAGCGATTTTTGACGCCAAAGCCGAAATGCTGATTTTAGCGCGCGACACGATGAAAACGACGAGGGCGACGGATATGCCCGGTTTTGCAAAAACGCCGAAAGACAGGCATTTTGCAAAGCTTTTTAAGGCTTATAAAATCGACGTTTTGAAAAAAACTTTGAATAAAAGATAAAAAAACAAAAAAAATGCTTGATTTTTTTGAATACTCGTGTATGTTGCAATAAGCTTATGCCGATATAGCTTTAGAGTTAGAGCACGTCATTGGTAGCGGCTAAGCGAAAACAACCTTAAAATGTTGTTTTCGTCTGCAACGCGCCAACAACGTCGGTAAGCAAGGGAAGCGATAGCGACCGCAGCGAACCGAAACGGTGATGGCCGGGGGAGTAGACCCCGTCATATTAAGGATTATGTTTTAGCTTTAGCTTATGCCGATATAGCTCAGTGGTAGAGCACGTCATTGGTAATGACGGGGTCGTAAGTCCAATTCTTACTATCGGCACCAATGCAAAAAGTCCGCTTTTAAGCGGGCTTTTTTGCATTGAGGGGTAGAAATTGATTTAAGGGTTACCCCGTCATGAACCAATAAGTGCTCTATCACGTCATTGGTAGCGGCGCAGTTAAAAGAACACCAACGTGTTGTTTTAACGCGTAACGCGCGCCGTTAGCGGCTGAGCAAGGAAAGTGACAACAACCGAAGCGAAGCCTTGCTAACAAGTGGGGTCATAAGTCCAATTCTTCACGTCCGGCACCAACGCAAGAAACCCGCCTTTTGTGGCGGGTTTTGACATAGATGGGGTTGAGTCACAAAAAATCCGATTGTTTTGTTCCCAGAAATGGCAATTTTTCATGAATAATCCGACTTTTATTAAAATCGAAAAATTTCCGTTTTTACAAAAAACACTTGACATTTGTCTAACAAGGAGATAGAATGAAACTATAATTAGCAATTCTAGCAAGAGGATGAGTGAGATGAGCGAAACGATAAAGGGAAGATTAAAGGTTTTGAAATTCAAACTAAGTGCTATAGGTGTCTTACCAGCCGAAAAATTAGATGTAATTGAATGCACATCTAAAAAGAATCAAAAAGAGCAAGGTTATCATAGAGTTTTTAAACCATATGATCCTGAAGTTGATGATCCTTCTCAAATTATTAATTCCACAGATTTTTCAGCTGGTTTCATTTATAAAGCTAAAAAAACAAAGCCTCTTTTTAATGGTTTGATTTATGAACCTCAAGGAGGTCTTCAATCAGTTCATCGTGAAATTATGCAAAAGTATGCTAATTCGTATAATTTGCCAGTTTTGACCTATTTTCATAATAAGGAAAGTATTATTAAACCAGTAGAAAATAAATCATTGAATAACCAAAAGGTTAAAGAATAATTTATTAGAGGATAGATAGAGTATTAATCTTTACTCCCAATGCTTTACATTCTTTTGGATAATTAGTCCGATAAGTGCAAAGCAAAGCGTAGCATTTAAAGAAAATCGTTCCGCAAGGAGCGGTTTTTGCTTATAGGGGTTGTTTTACAAAAAGTCCGATAGTTTCGTTCCCGAAAATAGCACTTTTTCAAACATTATCGGACTTTTTATTTTTTTATGTAATTCCTTGACCTGCGCTGCGCGTCAGGTCATCAAGGAATCTGGTCTTTGCGAAGCACTAATTTTTTTTAATTTGAAGATGCCTTGAATTTTGCCTGTCGCAAAATAGGCATGACACTATTTATTTTTCATTTTTTTGAAAAAACACTTGACAAAAAATCGGGAGGAGGGTAAACTGGAAGTAGAAACAAAAATTAGTATGATTATTAAGATGTTAATTATCCCCAAAGGGCTTAGTCTTTTTTCATAAATTTTTGTTTCTTTTACAAGATTTTTATTTAAGTAATATAAAAACAAAAAAATTATGAAAAAAATTTTTGCAACTCTTATGGTTATTATGTCTCTTTCTTTCTCTTTCTCATTTACTGCAAGCGCGCAGTATTATATGATGGGGATGAAAGTAGGGGGTTCCTGGAGATATATTCCGGTGGAAGATCGCATATCGATGGAAGAAATTTCTCCAAAACCTTTAAAAGACATTCTAAAGGAATTTGAAGAGCGCCAAAATTCTTTTCTCGTCCGTACCATTATAGATGAGGAAAATACACTGCAAATTTTTGCAGTGAAACGTCATCCGAGGGTTTTTCCTGAGGATTATCTCAAGTTCACCCCCGAGGAGCTCTTCAAAAAAGAGTCAATGATAATCCTATCCATTCCTAAAAAATTGGATAAATTGGATTTAAAAGCCCTGTAAACGAAAACTGCGTGTCCTTAAAAGCACGCAGTTTTTGTATTAATGCCTTACAGACTACCCCCATTTTAATGGGGGTTGAATGATTCCGACGACGATGTTATAGTAAGGTATGGAATGTGTACAAAGTCAACA
>CADAAN010000001.1:57111-154276 GCA_902785935.1 uncultured Pseudomonadota bacterium | reverse complement strand
AAATCATAAAAAATTATTCTGCAGCAAGTTTTTCCGCATCAATATGCATCACGGCTTTTTCTTCACAAAAGCAAACACGTGAATAATATTCGCTCTTTTTGCCTTTATTAAATTCCGACACCGGACGGTGATAACCCATCACGCGCGTCCAAACTTCACACGGCTGACGTTCTGCATCGGTTAATTTGATATCGTTAAAGTTGATAACATTTGACATTTTATAAATTTCCTTTCAAAAAATAAGTTAAAGTTTAAGCAACATTGGAGTTAGAGGCCTTAAATGCCTTAAGTTTTTCCGCCTTTTTCTCTTCATCACAGATGGGGCAGAATTTATGTTCGCCATTTAAATAGCCGTGTTTCGGACAAATGGAAAACGTCGGAGTAATCGTGATATAAGGCAAACGATAGTTTGTTAAAACGCGTCTGACCAAATCACGGCAAACTTTTGCAGATGAAATGCGTTGATTCATATACAAGTGCAAAACCGTGCCGCCCGTATATTTTGTTTGCAAAGTCGATTGCAAATCCAAAGCTTCAAACGGATCATCGGTATAACCGACAGGTAATTGCGAAGAGTTTGTATAATACGGATTTTCTTCCGTACCGGCTTGAATAATGCCGACAAAACGTTTTTTATCTTCTCTTGCAAAACGATACGTCGCACTTTCGGCAGGTGTTGCCTCCAAATTATACATATGACCTGTTTCTTCCTGCATTTTAACAAGACGGGCGCGGATATAATCCAAAAACTTAACGGCAAATTCCTGACCCCAAGCATCTGCAACACTATGTTCATCGTTTGTGAAGTTTCTAATCATTTCATTGATACCGTTCACACCGATGGTTGAAAAATGGTTACGCAACGTGCCGAGATAGCGTTTAGTATAAGGATATAAGCCTTCATCAATCAGTTTTTGAATGGTTTTGCGCTTAATCTCAAGGGAGGTTTGAGCAATGTTTAAAAGCTCATCCACGCGGCCGAAAAGCCCGGCTTCATTTCCTTTATAAACATAACCCAATCTTGCGCAGTTAAATGTCACAACACCGATTGAACCCGTTTGTTCCGCCGATCCGAACAAGCCGTTACCTTTGGCAAGTAACTCGCGCAAGTCAAGTTGCAAGCGGCAGCACATCGAGCGGATTTGCCCAGGTTTTAACACAGAGTTGATAAAGTTTTGGAAATAAGGCATACCGTATTTGGCTGTCATTTCAAACAAAAGCTCGGTGTTTTTATCTTCCCACGGAAAATCCGGCGTCATATTATATGTCGGGATAGGGAATGTGAACGGACGCCCCAAAACATCACCTTCCATCATCACTTCGATATAGGCGCGGTTAATCATCGCCATTTCTTCACTTAAATCGCCATATGTAAAGGGCATTTCTTCCTGACCCTCGATAATCGGCATAAAGTTTTCATCATGACCTGCAATATGACCGCCGATGTAAGGGTGTTGATCACGTAAATCTTCAGGGCAAACCCAGTCAAACGTAAAGTTTGTAAACGGTGTTTGAGAGCCCCAGCGAGAAGGAACGTTCAAGTTGTAAACAAGCTCTTGCATGCACTGTTTAACTTCTTTATAGGGAAGATTATCTTTTCTGATAAACGGAGCAAGATATGTATCAACAGACGAAAAAGCCTGTGCGCCTGCCCATTCGTTTTGCAAGGTCCCCATAAAGTTGACCATTTGTCCCGTAGCAGCCGACAAATGCTTTGGCGGATTAGCTTCAGCCTTGCCCCTGACACCGTTGAAACCTTCTTTTAAAAGCGTTTTTAACGACCAACCGGCGCAGTAAGCTGCAAGCATATCCAAATCGTGAATATGGATATCGCCGTTGCGATGCGCCTCACCCATTTCTGCCGGATAAACCGTGCTGAGCCAATAGTTTGCCGTCACTTTTCCTGACACATTCAAAATCAAACCGCCGTTTGAATAGCCTTGATTGGCATTGGCATTGACGCGCCAGTCCAGTTTTTGCAAATATTCATTAATTGAGCTTTCAACATCAACCATTGTCTTTTTATCATGACGCATCCAAGCGCGCTTTTCGCGATAAAGAATATAAGCCTTTGCCGTCTTGAAGTAATTATCTTTAATCAGGATTTTTTCAACCATATCCTGAATTTCTTCAATCGAAATAACTTTTTTATCTTCAAGCATCGAAATTTCGAGCAATACTTTTTCCGTCACGTTGCGAGCCTTTTTTTCATCCAACTCAGAGGTTGTGTTGCCGGCCTTTAAGATCGCATTATAGATTTTTGATGCATCAAAGGGGGAAAGTGTACCATCGCGTTTTGAAACGTTTTCGATACCGACTGTATTTTTAAAGCGCATTGCCTCAGACATTTTGTTTTTTATCCTATTTTTGAATTTGTTATATTGGTTTAGACAATACCATATATTGTGTTTAAAAAAAGTAAACAAACAATATATAGTATGCACATAATTTTTAGTGATTGATTTTTGACATGCGCTCAGTGTTGCAAAATAATGCAAATTTCTCAAGATTTTTTTTAAATTTTTTTTTCAAAAAAAGCTATGTTATTCAAAAATAAGTATATTTTTTTTTGCCCCTTGGGATAAAAAAATAAAATCAAATAAAATCAGACGATTAGTTTTAATATGTTGACTTTCCATTGTATTTTTTTATTATCCACACAACAAAAAAATGTATTTTATCAAAAACACATTCTAATTTGTGTTTAAATGTTTTTTGCCGATTCGTTTTTTAAGATTTCAGCCCGTCAGGATAATCTGACAGGCTGAATATCAACAAATGCGCATTTTAAGTCGATTAATGTTCTTTATTTTCAACCATTGCGGCGACTTTTAGGGCAAGTTCTGTGTTATTTGTGGATTTAAAATCAGCATCTTCCATTGCCTTTTGATAAGTTTTTCGATGAGAAAACACATCATCGATTGTTTTAAGCAAAAGTTCTGAATCGCCGAGCTTTTCATCAGCAATAACTTCGGCAAACCCCTTTGAGGCAAATGATTTTGCATTCAGGCTTTGTTCGCCGCGGCTTGATGCGCAGGGAAGGGGCACCAAAACCATCGGCTTTTTTAAGCTCAAAAGTTCAAAAATCGCGTTTGATCCCGCGCGCGAAATCACAACATCAGAAGCTTCCATCAAGTCCTTAAAAGCCGTATCGACATAATCAAACTGACAATATCCATTTGTTTTAAGCTGCTCATCGATTTGGCCGCGTCCGCAGATATGAATAACCTGATATTTTTCAAGCAAGGAATCTAAATTTTTGCGCACGGCATCGTTGATGGTTTTTGCGCCGAGTGACCCCCCGACAAACATCAACACGGGTTTGTTTTCATCAAAACCGCATAAATCAAGTCCGCGTTTTTTATCCGCGCCTTCAAATCTGTCGGAAAGCACAGGGCCGATATAATCAACTTTGGATTTATTTTTGACATATTTAATCGTATCATCAAATGTCGTAAAAAACTTTGTTACAAAGGGCAGGGACATTTTGTTGGCAAGACCGGGGGTCACATCCGATTCATGCATTACGGACCGAACACCGCACACATAGCCCGCCAAAACCACCGGAAATGATACAAATCCGCCTTTTGAAAAAATGATATCCGGTTTTTCTTTCAAAATAATGCCGACAGCCTGAATAATCCCGAGCGGAATTTTTAAGGCATCCATAAAATTTTGCCACGAAAAATAGCGTCTGAGCTTGCCTGTTTCAATCGGATAATATTTCACGGCATCAAATTTTTTGATTAAATCCTTTTCAATGCCTGTTTTAGAGCCGATATATCGCACTTCCCATCCGTTTTGCAAAAAATACGGTATAAGCGCTAAATTTAAGGTCACATGACCGGCACTGCCGCCGCCCGTAAAAATAATCTTATTCATTTTCAACCCTTTCATCAAACGTGATTATATTATCCCGCCGGCTTTCAACGGCAATTTGTTTTGAAGTTTTGGCACCTTTTTGTTTAAGCTTTTCGGCAAACGAAAGTGCCCCGCCTTTGCCGGTAAGCTTTGTCATGGCATCGTCATAATGCGCATGTGCCGAGGATATAGCCTTGTCGACTTGTTTCATATCATCTACAAAACCGGCCAATTTATCATAGATTTTACCACCGAGAACAGCTAGTTCAGCTGCATTTTTATTGCGTTTATCAAGTTGCCAAAGATTTTCAATCGTCTTGAGCAACGGTAGCAAAGAAGACGGTGTCGTAATGGCAATATTTTTTGAAAAAGCATAATCATACAAGCCTGTATCTTCTTTAACGGCCTCAACATACGCGCCTTCAATCGGGATAAAAATCATCACATAATCAAGCCCGTCATCTTTGATAAGTTTTTGATATTCTTTAGATGAAAGTTCATCGATATGTTTTTTTATCGCCGCAATATGACGTTTTAATGCCGATGCGCGCTCAATTTCATCTTCGGCATTGATAAAAGCGATATAATCGTTTAACGACACTTTAGAATCGATAATCACCTGTCTGTCATCGGGTAATTTGACGATGACATCAGGGCGAAGCATTTTGTTGTTGTCATCACGAAATGTTTCCTGACAAAAATAATTGATACCCTTTTCAAGACCGGAAATCTCCAGAACACGCTCAAGCTGAAATTCGCCCCAATTGCCCTGAATTTTTTTATTGCCTTTTAGGGCGTTTGCAAGATTTTCGGCCTCTTTGCTCAAATTTTGATTCAAATCAAACAAGCTTTTGATTTGTGCGTCAAATTTAATGCGATCATCGTGCGAATCGGCCATTTTTTTCTTAAATTCGGCCAGCTCATCGGCAAAAGGCTTTAACAAAAGACCGAGTGTTGTCTTTTGGTTTTCGTTGAAAGATTGATTTTGCGCCTTAATGACTTCGCTTGAAATATTTTGAAATTTAAGCGTCAGTTCTTCTTTATTACGCTCTAAAAAAGATATTTGCTCTTTAAGGTACTTTTCCTGCGCGTCATAATCGGCCTTAAGACGCTCGTTTTGCCTTAAAAGATTGAGTTTTTCCATCGTTAAAGTTTCAATACTTTGTTTTTGATTTTGAGTTTCTTCTTCCTTTAAGGTGCGCCAAATATCAAGTTCCACATGCTCTTTTTCAAGTTTTTTGATGTGTTTGTTTTTGCAAAGCCAAAGGATAAAAAAGACCGAAAAAAGGACAAACAAAAGCACGCAAGTCACGCTCAAAACAACCAAAAGACGATGATTTAATAAAAGTTGCAACATATTATTTTCCTTGTATCCATGCTCTTGATTTTAACAGCCGAAATCATCTTTGCAAGAACAGAGCATCAACCATCCCCCGAAAAAAACAATCTATCTTTTGCGCCGAAGTAAAATATAAAGCGCTCCACTACCGCCGAGCTTTTCCGAAGGGTGGATATAAGTCAAAATCATATGACTGAGTTCATCTGATTTAAGCCACTCAGGCACCAATTGTTTTAAGACACCTTTAGCATCATAAATATCTTGTGTTTGGTGTACAAGACCCTTACCCGTGACAATAAGCACCGCTCGCTTTTTTTGTAAATACGATGAAATAACAAAATTTTTAACAATCTGATAGGCTTTGTCCGTCGTTATGCCATGCAAATCAAGCGTTGCCTCAACACCAAATTCTTCTTTTTTGAAACGACGCATTGTATTTTTATCAATATCCGCGGCTGTATCAAGCTCAAGCCGGTGGTGAAAATTTTGATAAGTTACATCATTTGTGATACCGATTTTTTTTCTCACCCCTTTCTTTTTGGGCTTTTGAGGCACTCTGTCCGGCACATTGATTTTTTGAACGTCTTTTGTTGCTTCAAGCCAAATTTTTTTATCGTCATCAGATATTTTTTCAGACATTTTATTGCCTCGGCAACAAAATATAATAGCGGCCGGTTGCATTCATTTTGCCCGCTTCAAGCAAGGCCTGATGTCCGTGTCCCCAAAAATAATCGCCCCTGACAGCACCTTTAATGGCAGCACCGATATCCTGCGCCGTCACCATTTTTTCAAGCGGCTTGCCCGAAGGCTCTGTCGTTTCAAGCCAAATAAGGCTCGCAAGCGGTATAAATTCCGTATCGACAGCTAAACTCCGCCCCGCCGTCAAAGGCACGCCGAGTGCACCGAGCGGACCATCTGCATTTGAAATTTGATGAAATATAAAACGCGGATTTTCGTTCATATTCACTTCTGCAATTTCAGGATTATTTTTGAGCCAATCGCTGATTTTATCCATCGATACTTCACCCGGTTTTAACAATCCTTTTTTTAAGAGCAACCCGCCGATACCGACAAATCGGTGTCCGTTGTTGTCGGCATAAGAAACACGCACCGACCTTCCGTCATCCAAAAGTGCAACAGCCGAACCCTGAATTTGCATCAAAAAAATATCGACTTTATCATCGCCCCACAATATCACCGGTGCATCAAGACCTTTTGTTTCAATCTGCTCACGCGTCAGATAAGGCACAAGCTTTTGCCCCTCAACGCGACCTAAAATCCGTTTATTCGGTAAAGTTTCATCAAAATCTTTTAAGTTGATTTCAACCAAATCTTTGGGCTTGCCGTATATCGGGTATTGATATTTGCCGTGTTTTTTTTCGGATGCCCGTAGTTCTGCTTCATAATACGAGGTAAATTTACCGATGTCCGAACCGTTATAAGTCACAAGAAAAGGTTCAAAATTATCTTTAATAAAAGCCTTAAAATCCGATTTTTTTGAAAAATCGGCCGCTTTATAACGTCTGCAAACATCAAGATAAGCGTCTTTATTGATTTTGATTTGACCGCGGCTTAAAATATCCGGCTTTTTTTCAATAACCGTGCAATTTAAGGCAAAAGCCTTTTTTATCTCATCAAAATCATCGCTTTCAAACCCTTTGAGCGCAGAAAAAGATGCTTTTTCAAGCCTGATGCCGCCGGTATCTTTTTCGCTATTTTTGAGCGTGCAAGAGGCGATAAGTACCGCAAAAAACAAAAGTCCGATTTTTTTCATTATTTTTTCTTTGTTGAAGTTAAAAGCCATACGGGAGATTTTTGATGAAGATCTCTTTCAAATGTCCACATATCCGTAATTTTTTGAACAAAATTTTCATCACCCTCAATAACGACCCCTTCACTGTTTTTTAATACATTGATTTGATCTGTTATAAACTCAACGACGATTTTTGCCACACCTTTGGCTGAAATCTTAGCATCTTTGATGGTTAGTTCTTCAATCCGGATTAAATCCGTTTCTGCCGTAATATTTTCAGCTTCACGCTCAGCAATAATATCGCAAAATTTTTGATAAAGTTTTGGAGCCACAAGCATTTCAAGCGTAGATTTATCCCGCGCCGCAAATGCCGTTAAAACCATTTCAAAAGCTTTGGCTGCGCGTGACAAAAAATCCGCCTTATCAAAATCAGGAATTTGTTCCAACACATTTGCCGAAGCATTTGTAACAACATCGGCGCCGTTGATTTTTTCATTTGCTTCAAATTCATCACGAATGGTTTGATAAAATTTTTCAAAATCCTGTCTGTTTAATATTTTGATCTGCATTTGTGTTTTTTTGCCAAGAACATTGTTCAAGCGCATAAAAATCAGCACAACAACGATGCTCAAAAAAATTAAATCCAAATAAGCCGACATGGTTATAATTCCCTCAATTTTTCTTGTTTTTCTTCTTATATAGCGCATTTGAAAACCATTATCAACTCAAAAAAATTTTTCTTTGACATTTATCTTAAAATGTGCCACAATAACTTTCAAACAGGAAGAATATTTTTCTGTTGAGTACCCTGATAGGGTACGGGGCTTGCGAAGGCCTTAGTGTCTGCAGTGAAGGATAACACTGTTTTTGTAGTGTTGTTTTTTTATTTTAAACCAACATTTATCCCCGAAAAAGTCGGGGAATCCGTGGCGAATGTTCAAGATATTCCATCTAAAGGCCTCGGAAGTCATTTCAGATACTATGATTTTCGCATTCCCCGTCGCTCTTTTAAGGTGCGACTTTTTTAATGATTTTAACAAGAATTTGGAGAAATGGTATGAAAAAATGGATTTTTGTTTTGGGTTTGGTTTTAAGTTTTAATGCCAATGCATGGGAAGCTTGCGGCACAGACGCCAATGGTAATACGGCAAATTGCGAGTGGCAAATTGAAAATGGCATATTGTCTATTCGTGGAACAAATGGCAAAGGAAATATAGGATCTTGGTATGATAATAAAAATGCGCCTTGGAAGGATCAAACAAGCTCAGTCAAAGGTATTGAAATTGATTCTTCTATCAAAGATCTTGGTGACTCTGCTTTTTCGGGTATGATAAGCCAAAATTCGATTAAGATTCCCTCCGGTTTAGAAGCGGTTAACGGTTACGCTTTTCGCGGAATTACGGCACCTGAAATCATTATTCCGGATACGGTTAAAAAATTGGAATATGCATCTTTTGACTGGAGTCATATTGACCGCTTAAATATACCGGATTCTGTTGAAACGATTGATATAGCCTTCAGAGGCGGAACTTTTAAGGATATCATTATTCCTAATTCGGTGACCTCTATCGCGGATTTGGCTTTAAGTTGGTGTGAGATTGAAACATTGACAATCGGTGAAGATACAAAATTCGGAGCGATATTTAAACCGGAGGTTGAGGGGGAGCCCTTAACGGATACATCAAGGATAAAAATTTATTGCATCGGGGATACGGATAAATGCGATAAAAATTTAGACGACGCAGGATATCCCGAATTAAAATCTATGAAAGCAACAACAAAAGAAATCAACGGGGTGCAATACGTTTTAGACGCTAAAGGCAATATTGCGGCACATTTCGGGAGCCGAACAGAAAAGCGTATCTATACCATCGATGAGGCAAATCAAGTTGCGGGCAAAACAAATCGCGTCAGCATCAGATACAGATAATTTTAAGCCCTTAAAGTCATCTGTTTTTAACGCAAAATTTACAAATAGCGCTTTATAATCAGCACCAATTGTAACCAAAAATCGGAACAAAAAATGAGATTGAAGCGCTTTTGTTTTGTCTTAACCGGCTTTTTATGTCTGATGACATCAAAGGCTTTTGCCTATATTCCACGTTTATCTCCCGAAAGCTTTGAGCGGCTTTATGCCTATGCGGCTGCCGGAAATGTCGATGTCATTACAAATGCCGTCAGTCGCGGGATGTATATTGATTCTGTCAATGCAAATGGTGATACTGGTTTGTGCGTTGCTGCCAAAAGGGGGAATAGACGCGCGTATAAAACATTTTTAATGGCGGGTGCCAACCCTTCACACGAATGCACTTGGGAAATCAATGGTTATCGTGATTTTATGCAATCGGTCGTGTCAAATCCGGTTAAAAATCAAGATACGGCAGCCATGGCTAAATATGGCAAACCCGCCATGAGCTGGAAGACAAAAGCTTTAATCGGAGCAGGCATTGCCGCTGTTGCCGGAGGTACGGCTTTAGCTGTTTCCGGCGGTGGTGGCGGTGGCGGCGGGAGTTCCACAGATCCGAACTGTGTCCACGGGTATTACAATGATTCAGGCGTTTGCACGTGTTACACAGGTTATGCCGGCGATAAGTGTAATGATTGTGCTTCGGGCTACGGACATTACGGCACACCTGATTGTTACAAAACAATTGACGATTGCGGTCACGGCGTACAAATCGGTGCTGTTTGCAAGTGCGATGAGGGATACACCGGCACAAATTGCGGCGCCTGCGCTTCAGGTTACGGATACAATGCAATCGGCGAATGTGTTATTCAAAGTGCTCCGATGCTTGGTAACAATGTTAATACAAACTATAACCAAACGGGCAATATATCCTTAAACAGCACAACATACCAAAATGTTTTTGGTTTGTTTTATGATGCAGAAGACACTTACGGCGAGCGTGCGCCAAATCTCGACCAAACAACATTTGTTAATACCTACAAATACTTAACGGATGAGGGTGCGACATCCATCGTTGGAGATGACACACCTTTGCATAGCATCGGCTCAAAAACTTCAACAATCAAGGCTATAAAAAACGGCAGCGGTAATGTTTACGGTATGTATTCCGCAACAGCAACGGATATTTATAACAACTATATCTATCTTGAAAACGGTATTGTTCAAGGCACTTTAGACGCTTCTGTTTCAATCACCTCAAACGGCGACGGAAAAGTATATGGTATTTACGGCAACGGCAACATTTACAATACTTATTTTGATGGTACGGCCGGATATTATGAAGATGATGAAGATAGTTCAAAAAATGTTTATTCTTCACTTTTTATGGATAGTGTTGTTAATGTTTCAAATGCCGGCAGCGGCGATGTGTACGGCATATATAACGGAGCAACATCAGGCACAATTTATAATGAAAACAGCTCGCAATCCTATACTGACACTGATAACATAACACACACTCTTGCCACATTAACATCTTCCGTTATAGCCAAAAGTACAGGCAGCGGCAGTGTTTACGGGCTTTATTCAAAGGGTTCTGTTGTAAGCGGAGCGCTTTTATCGGCCAAAGCGGCGTCAGGAGATGCTTACGGATTTTATGCTGAGGGTGATGTGACCTTGTCATATCCGTCATCGGTCGAATCGGTTAACGGCAACGCTTATGGTATTTTCAGCGCCTCAAACGGTTCTTTAATCTCCTCAAATTATCTTGACGTGACATCAACAAATGCCAAAGCATACGGCATTCACGCACTAAACGGGGGTACAATTTCAAACGGCGGACAAATAATGATTCAAAGCAACGGAAATGATGTTTACGGAGCTTACATCAAGGACGCTACATTTACAAATTCTTGGGGGACATCGAGCGGTGCTTTAATTGTTTCAACAACAAAAGGTGACGCTTACGGCATTTATGCAAGCGGCAATTCAGCAATCGATAACACGTCTTCGATTTTAGCCACAACTTATGACGGCAATGTTTATGGCATTTATAATGTCGGCGGCAATGTCACAAATTCAGCCACATTTCCGGATAAATCCGTTTATGTCAAAAACACGGGCTCATCGGGTATTGCCTGCGGCATATACAGTGACGGCGGAAGCGTCACAAATTCGGGACGTATTGATGTTTATGGACAAGATGGTGTCACAACGTATGGCATTTGGGCAAAAAACAACGCGGTTGTTACCATTAAAGATACGTTTGTTATTTCAATCAACAACAGTGCGCTTAACAGTACAAATTACAGCACTTATTGCACGTCTTCAGGATGCACGACACCTTTTGGTGATAAAGCGATTTATCTTGAAAGCGGCGCAACACTCGTTAACGACGGCAACATCGTTTCTTTAAGCTCACTTAATTTAGGTTCCGGCGGGGTAAAACTTACATCAACCGGCCGCTTTACAGCTCAAGGCAGTATTTCCGGTAACTTAAATATCGGTACAGATGCGGTTCAAAACGGATTTAATCAAACATATACGCTTGAAAATGCAATTAATGCCGATGACGCAAGCGCACTTCATTTAAGCTCGGAATCGGCATTATTTGACGCTTCGCTTAACGGCAACGATGTCGTATTGAGCAAAAAAGCTTTTTCTGATTTGACGGACAACGCTTCTCTTGCCGACTTTTTGGAAGAGAACTATACCTTAAAAAACAATGAGGCTTTTTACGGCCTCTTAAAATCGCAAACAAATGTCAGCGGCATTGAAAACGCTCTGAATGATTTGACGGGCGACAGCTTAAAAGATTTTGCATTTGACGATATGATGGCCTTAAAGACCTTAAATTTTGATATCAGCGATGCGTTTTTTGCCAATACAAAGTCTGATTTTGCTTTAACGGGTGACACAAAGCCTTTTTACTTAAAAGACACATCAGATGCGCGTTCAACATGGATGTTAAGCGGCAAAAAAGAAAACGGCAAAACCTTCGGCATAGGCCTTTCTTTAACGACACGCCGTCAAAAACGCGATGCCTCTAAGCCTGCCCGAAAAGATGAAAACTTTCAAATGATGATGCCTTTGGGGTATGAAAAGGACGGATTTGAGATTTTATCCATGCCGCATATCGGCTATGCTTACGGAACCTACACGCGAGACGGTTTTGCCAAGCAAAGTTTTGACGGACATATCGAAAAACAAACCTTCGGTTTTTCAAATGAGGTACGCTATCTTATCAAAAATGACGGATGGTACGTTTCACCGACATTTGCGCTTAATACAAGCATGGCTCAAATCAAGGGCCGCGAGGACAATAAAACTTTTGCCCTGAGCATTAAAAAGCAAAATACCTTTTCGCTTGAAAGCGGTATCGGAGTCAATATCGGTAAAAAGTTTGATTTAAAGAACAACGATAATCTCAAAATGAACGCAACTTTAATGATGTATCACGAATTTGGCGATCCTTATCACTTAAAGGTTTCAATGCGTGAAATGGAAGGCGCTTATCTGCTTAAAGATGAAAGACGCCGCAAGGACTATTTCATGCTGAAAAACAGCTTTGAATACAACGTCAAAGAGCTCTCCATTTATGCAAACATCTTTTCATATATTGACAGCGAGTACAACACCAAAGCCGATATCGGCCTCAAGTATGCATTTTAAGTATTGAGCCTTGCAAACTTTTATCGATAGCGAATCGAAAAAGTATTTGTTTGACCTGAAAATATCATTAAATGATGCTTTTATTTTCAGTCTTTTTGAGTACAAAATATGGCGGGTGAAAATTTTTATTCATCCGCCAATGCATTGTATCTTAAAAAAATTATTTTCTTTTTTCGGCAATCGCCTGCCACATTTTTTCTAAATTATAAAACTCTCGCACTTCGGGGCGGAAGATATGCACAATCACATCAAAAGCATCAATTAACACCCAATCTGCTTTTTCGGTGCCTTCAGACGTTGCCTTAAAACCGGCTTTTTTCAAAGCCTCTAAAATTTTATCAGCGATCGCCGCCACGTGACGGTTGGAATTTCCTGATGCCACAACCATTTGATTGGCAATAGATGTTTTGCCCTCTAAATCAATCACAACAACATTTTCTGCTTTATTGTCATCCAAAATCTTTGTGATTAAATTTAAGATTTCATTATCGTCTTTTTTCAAAATTTTTCTCCTTTTATTAAAACGAATCGAACGGCGACCATGGTTTTTCGGACTTTAAGACAGCGTCCTGCTCTTCATTTGTCGGTGCCGTATTTTTAATTTTGACATATTTCAACAATTCACGCGCTGCATCTTCAAGCCCTTGATGCGCCACGGCCGAAATCGCAAATACCTTTTTAGAGCTTTCTTTTTCAAGCGCTTTAAGCTTTTTTTCAACCTCTTTTTGCTCAAGCGAATCGACCTTGTTTAAGGCAATGACTTCAGGCAATTCAAGCAAACTTTCTTTATAAAGCTTCAATTCATTGCGAATCGTGCGATATGCCGCAACAACGTCTTCTTGCGTACCATCAATAATATGCAAAAAGGCAGAACAACGTTCTACATGCTTTAAGAACCTGTCACCAAGCCCTAGCCCGTCATGTGCGCCCTCAATAAGCCCCGGAATGTCGGCAAAAACAATTTCTCTGTTGTCAATCCACATCACACCTAAATTGGGGTGCAATGTCGTAAACGGATAATCTGCAATTTTCGGCCTCGCACGCGTCACCGCCGACAAAAAAGTTGATTTTCCGGCATTCGGAAAACCGATTAAACCGACATCTGCAATGATTTTTAATTTCAGCCAGACCCATAACTCTTCCCCCGGCCAACCGGGCTCTGCATAACGCGGAGCTTGATTTGTAGACGTCTTAAAGCGCATATTGCCCCTGCCGCCGTCACCGCCTTTGGCTATCAAAAAGCGCTCACCGGGGGTCATCATATCTTTTAAAAGCGTTTGTCCGTCTTCTGATAAAATTTGCGTGCCGACAGGGACTTTGATAATCAAATCTTCACCTTTAGCACCTGACATTTCAGAACCCATACCATGCTGCCCGCGCGGTGCTTTGAAGTGTTGTTGATAGCGAAAATCAATCAATGTGTTAAGGTTTTCAACCGCTTCAAAAAAGACACTGCCGCCTTTGCCGCCGTCACCGCCGTTCGGACCACCGAATTCAATATACTTTTCACGCCGAAAAGCGACACAGCCTCTGCCGCCATCGCCTGATTTGACATATATTTTCGCCTGATCCAAAAACTTCATCTCAAAATCCTGCTTTTCAAAGAAAAATAAAGGGGGTAAACATTATACCCCGCCTTTAAATTTGACCTTAAAGCAATGCTCTATTCCGTCACAACGGAAACGAACATTTTATCACCTTGCTCTTTGAAAGCAACTTTGCCTTCAGCAACGGCAAAAATTGTGTGATCTTTACCCATATCAACATTAGCACCCGGATGATACTTTGTGCCGCGTTGACGGATAATGATGTTGCCGGGGATAACGGCTTCACCGCCGAATTTTTTAACACCCAAGCGACGTCCGATAGAATCACGTCCGTTGTTAGAGCTACCGCCTGATTTCTTATGTGCCATCGTGTGTCTCCTATACTTTAAGCTTCTTTACTTGCACACACGTCCATAATTTTGACGAGTGTAATTTGTTGTCTGTGGCCGTTTTTGCGGCGATAATTTTGTCTTCTCTTCTTTTTAAAGATAATGACCTTTGCGTCTTTAGCTTGTTTTAAAACAGTAGCTTTGACGCTGGCACCTTTAACGAAAGGCTTGCCGATTTTTTCATCCAAAGCCAATACTTCATCAAAAATCACTTCAGAACCTTCTGCTGCGCTAAGTTTTTCAACCTTAATCACATCACCTGCCGCGACTTTGTATTGCTTTGAGCCGGTTTTAATAACTGCGAACATTTTTTCACCTAAACTTTCTAAATTTAAATTAAACGTGTTTTGCAATATACATAACTTTTTTCATCTGTCAAGAGAAAATATTTATTTTTTTTAAACAAATTTAAAACATCCGAAAATTAATAGGATTTTTTTGCTTGACAAGATTTGAATGAACAGAAACATATTACAGTTGTTCCAACAGCATCTGTCAACAAAATCCAAGTTCGGTATATACTTATGACAAAGATGGTGACCGGTTGTCTGGTGTTTACTACCGTTTCTCCGGCGGCAAATACTCAACAGAAATAAGCTCACAAAATTCATACGCTTATAGCGAATCGACAAATGCGGATGGTAGCACAACGATAAAAAATGCAAGTGGCGATATCCTCGGTTTTGAAGGCAAGCGCATCTATACTATCGATGAGGCGAATGCCGTAGCAGGTAAAGTCAATTCGGTTAAGATAAGATATCGTTAAAATTTGCATCATTGCGTAAATTTTTGATTATTTTGCCTTGAAAGTCATACTTTTTTAACATAAAGTATTTTATTATCTCGCATAAAGAGGAATAAAATATGATAAAAAAGATTGTTTTGATACTGTTTTTAAGTACTTTGGCTTATCATGGCTATGCGCAAAGTATTGATTTAGCAGGTGCGATTGTTGATGATGTTTCAGATGAGGTACAACAAAAAGAAGCATCTTATGAAACGCAAAGAGCTGATGAAAATGTCGCCGATGACCGCGGTATTTTTTCGTTTTTGAATTTTTCGTTTATCAAAAAACCACTTTCGATTTTTTCATCAAGTGATAAAATAGAAGAAAAGGGTGATAATCAAGCGATAAATCAAGATTCAGATTCATCTGCACCGAAAAAAGAAACACAACTTGAACGCGCCACGCGTTTGGCCGAAAACGGTGATGAAAATATGGCTTTGACTTTAGGATATATGTATCTTTACGGACAAGACGGGGTTGAGGCAGATTATCAAAAAGCATTCCATTTTTACGAGCTTGCGGCTCAAAAAAATAACATTATCGCCTTAAACAATCTCGGAAGTCTTTATTTCAGCGGTATCGGCACCGATGTTGATTATCAAAAAGCTGCCGATCTTTTCTTAAAAGCGGCTCAAAACGGTAGTGATGATGCCGCCGTCAATTTAGGTTTTATCTATCTTTCTTCCGGTAAATCGCAGTATTTTAAGCCGGCGATAGATTTGTTTGAGCAAGCCGCCGGAGCTGACAATAATACAGCTAATTTTATGCTGGGTTATGCTTATCATAAAGGATTTGTGGTACAACAAGATCAGCGAAAAGCCGTTGAACTTATCAAAAAAGCCGCAAAAGCTCAATTTGATGAGGGTCAGCTTGTTTTGGCGGATATGTATGCTAAAGGTGAAGGTATTGCCAAAAACTATGGCAATGCGGTCGGACTTTATCGTGCGGCAGGCGCACAGGGCAATGTTGAAGCGATGATGCATTTGGCAGATATTTTGACTGAAGGCAGGATGTTTCCTCAAAATCTGATGCAGGCACATATTTCTTATAACGTGGCATCGGTTTACGGTTCTCAGGAAGCGGCGCAAAAACGCGATGCACTTGAAGGAGCCTTGAAGATTGAAGATTTATTGGAAGCGCAAAGTGCGGCTGAAAAATACAAGGAAAAACCTTCTGAACTGACCATATATATTCGTCAAACTTTTGGTAAAAATATCAGGCGCTATATCGACGGCAATTTACAAAAACAAAGGGGGACCCATGCTGACTAAAGACACAAAGCATGCGCATGGCATTGCGCGTAAAACAAAAAAAGTATTGAAAAAAATCATTTCATGGGCAGGACTTTTCTTTTTTGCTTTAGCCGCGTACATGATTTATCGCCAGCTTTCAAAATATGATTTAGATGACATCAAAAATGCGCTTTTAAGCATACCGGCAAAAAATTTGATTTATGCCTCTATTGCCTCGTTTTTCGGATATGTGGCTTTGTCATCATATGATTATTTGGCCTTAAAGTATATCAAGAAAAAAGTTGATACGTGGAAGTGGATTTTTGCCGGATTTATCGGTTTTAGTGTCAGTAACAATGCCGGACACGCGATTGTTTCTGGAGGCGCGATACGTTACAGACTTTATACACGTTGGCGTATCAAAGCTGATCAGATTGTTAAAATGATTACGTTTTCCGGCTTTACATATTTGGTAGCGTGCTTTTTTTTAATTATTGTCGGGTATTTTATCACACCTGGGCATGCTTTTGGAGAGGCCAGTGCATCAAAATATACAACAGCCGTTGTGGCTTTCGGCTCATTTATCGGATTATGGCTTTATTTGACGGCGGCACTTTATTATAAAAAATCGGTAACCATTAAGGGGATTAAATTTAAAATGCCGACCATTAAAATGGCACTGGAACAAATTGTTATCGGAAGTCTTGATATTTTAATGGCGTCACTTGTGCTTTATTTTACGTTGACCCATTTTGTGGATATAAAGTTTAATGTTTTTATCGGCGCGTTTATCATTGCGCAAATTTTGGGCGTATACAGCCAAGTGCCGGGCGGACTTGGTGTGTTTGAGCTTGTGTTTGCAAATATCATCCCCGGGGCTGAAAATCAAGCGCTTTTATATGGGGCTTTGATTGCTTATCGCATCATTTATTATTTGTTGCCGCTTGTCATTTCGGGTATTGCGCTTTTATCGTATGAGGGGTATTTGGGTTATCGCCAAAAAGAAATTAAAAAGCAACGCAAGTTAGAGCTTTTAAAGCAAAAAATGCTTCAAAAAGCTGATGAGTTGAATCAAAAAGCAAAAGCAGTTACAAAAAAAGCCAAAGAGATTAAAGAAAAAGTTTATTTAAAGAAAAACTGATTTTTTATCTATAAAGAAAAAGTTCGTTGCCATGAACCGAAAGCCATGACTTTCCCTCATCGCAGTTAACATCCAAAAGCCTGACGGTCTGCCAAAAAGCGGACGAATGATTTTGATGCTTTAAATGCGCAACCTCGTGAGCCATCAAATAATCAATCACCATATCGGGTGCCAAAGCAATGCGCCAGTTATAGTTGATGTGTTTTAGAGTTGAACAGCTTCCATAGCGTGATTTTGTATCTTTAATTGTCACACCCGAAAGCTTGACTTGAAGTTTATCCGCAAGGATTTGAGAGCGGCGAAAAAACTCTTTTTTTGCCTCACGTTTGATAAAATCTTTAACTCTTCGGTGCAAAAAAGCTTTATCCCCACCAACAAAAAGCTTATCTTCAATAAGTTTTGGCGCACCGAAATCGTCTTGATGACAAATAACAACAGACTTACCGAAAAGGCTAATATGTTCTCCGTCCTCAAAATCTTTGACAGCAGGCAAATTGCTCAATTTTTCTTCAATCCAATCAAGATATGTGTTGATAAATTCAACTATTCTTTTCTTTGAACAAAATTTCGGTACGGAACAAATAACCTCACGGCACTTATGATCAATGCGTAAACTCATACGCTTTATTCTTAACGATGATTTGATTATAAGCGGAAAATCAAAGGTATTTTCTATGTCAAAGGTCTTGCCAGTCAACAATGTGATCTTCATAATCTTTAACCTCTGATTCGCTGATAACGGGTCGGTTTTTAAGTGATACGCCGGCATCAAAAACAGAAGATGCTTTACCCGTGATTAAAGGATGCCAAGGGGGCAAATCATTACCCTCATCAATAAGCAGATAAGCACACGTTTTAGGCAGCCATCTCGGCTTTTCTCTGATGGCTTTTAAGTCAATATCGCGACAATCCTTAACAACTTCAAATCTGTTTTGATAAATACGGCACAGACAATTTTTAGGGTTTAAAAAACGGCAATGCGCATTTGTAAAATAAATTTTGCCTTTATATTCAAGCTTATTGAGGCAACATTTACCGCACCCGTCACACAAAAGTTCCCATTCCGTTTTATTCATTTCTTCAAGCTTTTTATGACGCCAAAATTCAGGTTCAACATTTTGGTTTTTAAACCTTGATTGCGGTGAATACGCTTTTTTTAACTTGATATCATCTTGAGCCATTTTTAATTCCTCGGTATTTTTTATAGCTGATTTTATAAAATTTTGCAAGAGGCGATTTTTGTGTCCTTTGTTTACAAGAAAAAAGTCCCGCATCGGTTCTGCGAGACTTTTTTAAGGTTTTTGTACGCTTTAAAAAGTTATTTTTTCTTTTTTTGATAAATCGGAAAGACCTCAACGCCATTATATTGCGTTCCTTTCATATCTTGTGAAACGGAAGGCTCATAAACGGACATTGTCGTCGATTCGGACTTACTTGGTGCGACATCTTTTGTATTGACAGCTTCTTTTTCTTTGACGTTTTTAACTGCCTTTGGCGTAATCACACCCTTTGAGCGCTCGATTTTTGTACCGTCATCTTGAATAATGGTGAATGTTTCGGCTTTCGGTTCCGGACAAATCACCTTACCGATGGCAGGCTCTTCATAACAAGGCCATGTTTCATAACAAGGCATCGGCTCTAAGACGGTAGAATAACATTCTGCTCCTTCAAAAAGCGTTGCATCCGTAAATTCATATACAGGCTCACCCTGTTCATCCATAATGGCCTGACCGATAAGAGCTTCTTTTTGCTTTATGGCCTCATCTCTTGCCTTTAAGTCTTCATCTTGCTTTTTAAGTTCAGCTTCTTTTTGTTTTAACTCTGCTTCTTTTTTCTTTAAAGCATCTTTTTGTGAATCAGGCCAAGGCTCATCTAAAATCAAATCAGGCGAAAGCGGATATGCATCATTTTTAAACTTAAACATCATATACCCTGTTCTGCCGCCATATGCCGGTCCGGATAAACCGATGGAATAATATCCGCCGATAAATCCATAATCCAAATCGATATAATCAATGGCAAACAAAGTTTTGATGGCCGTATTGCCGATGGTTGTCATTTTGCAGGTATAACCGGCATCTTCCAAAACAATATTTTGCGTATTTTTGACGTACACGAGTGTTTTGGCCGGTTTGCAAGTCGGCGTTTGACCATTATACGAAATACCGTAATTTAGGATCAAATCGATAGAACGACGACTAAGTCCGACAGAAACATCCGTCATTTCAACATCATCAATATATAAATTTGCCGGCGTTACACCCACCGTAATCGGCAAGGTGACATAATCTTCCGTACAAACGTGTGTAAACGGATCGGCTTGGCAAACAAGCGCTTTTTCATGCACGTTTTGTTCTAAAAGATGTGTCAAAGAATTATAAATGTATTCTTTTGACATAGAAAGTTTTGCCGGTGCACACTGTTTTGAGCGACAAACGACGACCGATGAAGGATAAGTCATTTGCGGCTGAAATTCCTGCGCACGCAAAACGGGTTCTGAAGGCGATGTGTGGCAAGCGCCTAAAAAGGCACAGACCGCAACTGCCAAAGTACTGTGAATATGTTTAATCACGATTTTTTCCTTGCAAGGTTAAACCTAAAATATGTTGTGATTATATCGTGATAATATGAACGAATCGTAAACAAAAATAAAGCTTGTGAAAAAAATATTTAATGATATATTGCCCTTTATGAAAAAATTGATTTTTTTGATCATTGCTGTTTTAATTGCCGAGTTGACGGCCGAAACCCTTGCTTCAACTGAGGTTAAGGTTGTTGACGGCGACAGTTTGGAAATCGGTACACGGCGAATCAGGCTTATCGGTATTGATACGCCTGAGCTTTTTCAAGAATGTTTTGATGAAACCGGTAAATCTTATTTTTGCGGTCAGGATGCCAAAGATTATCTTAAAAAAATGATTGATGAAGGCATATCTCAGGGCTTTAAGGTCAAATGCGACGTTAAAGATGTTGATCGCTATAAACGCGATTTGAGTGTTTGTCATATCGAAAATTTAAATCTTAATATTGAGATGCTCAAAGCCGGTTATGCGATTGCTTATCGAAATGAGGCTTATCAAAAAATTGAAAAACGCGCAAAAAAGGCAAAAAAAGGTATTTGGCGCGGAAAATTTATGCGTCCGGAACTTTATCGAGCCTTAAAAAGAGAGCGGGAAAAACAAAACCCGACAGAGTAAATATAAGACGGATTTTGCAAGATTTTTATCGATATCTGATTTTGACCGAATTTGTCTTACCTGCGACGGCATTGGCCTCATCAATGGTATAAATGCGCTTGCCTGTTAAAGAAAGTAGTTTACCGTCTTTGAATATCCCGACACTCCCATCATCATATTTTTCGGTATATGGCGCAGCTGTGAGGCTGTAACTTGATATACCATGACTTTTTAAGATTTCATCACAATAACAAAACAAATGTCAAATACAAAAAACAATTTTTTTATCATTATTTAACAAATTTTGCGTATGATGCCTGTCATGAAAGAAGATATCAAATTTCATGCGCCGGCCGAAATTCAAGATTTGATTTTGTCGTGGAAGGACTGGCTTGAAAAAGAGCGCCGTTACAGCGTGCACACGCTTGATGCCTATATGCGCGATTTATCTTTTTTTATCAATTTTTTTAAGAATATTGACATTGCTTTTTTAGAAAAAATGGAAATACACGACTTCAGGCGTTATATCCGTTCACGGGCTTCTTTGAATATTTCAAAATCATCGCTTGCGCGTGAATTGTCGGCGATAAAAAATTTTTTTAACTGGCTTTATAAAAAGCACGGCATTAAAAACGACGCCATTTCGATTATTTCAGGCCCTAAAAAAGACAAAACACTGCCAAAAGCCATTGATGCTCCCGATGCATTTGAACTTTTGGATCAAGTCACAGATTTTGCAAAGTCTGATTGGCAGGGTCTGCGCGATAAAGCGGTGATGATATTGCTTTACGGTTCGGGCTTGCGCATTTCAGAGGCCTTAAACCTCAATATCGGCGATATCAAAGAAGGTCAAAACGCATTGATGATTAAAGGCAAAGGCAAAAAAGAGCGTCTTGTACCACTTTTGCCGATTAGCATCAAGGCCGTTCAAGCTTATCTTGATAAAGTACCTTATCCTCTTAAAACAGGTGATCCGCTTTTTGTCGGTGCCAGAGGAGAAAGATTGCTCGCGCGGATTATTCAGCGCCAAATGCAAAAAATACGTGCAGTTGTCGGACTTGCTGACAGCGTCACGCCCCATACGCTCAGGCATTCTTTTGCAACACATCTTTTAAATGAGGGTTGCGATTTGCGTGCTATTCAAGAACTTTTGGGTCACGAATCGCTGTCAACAACCGAACGATATACAAATGTTTCTCTCGATACCTTGCAAAAAGAATACAATAAGGCGTACCCAGCATCAAACAATGAGAACAAACCAGACAAGTAATGCCACAAAAAAAACCTCTCGCTTTGAGAGGCTTTTCAATCTTGTGCCGAACAAAAAGAATTACTTCAATTTCTTTTCAACGAACTCTTCATGTTTTTTTGATTTTTTATCATATTTCTTCAAAACCAATTTTTCAGGATGAGTTCTCGGATTCTTCTCAGCAAGATAGAATGTACCCGTACCGGCACTGCTCTCTAACTTAACTTTAACTTTTACTGCTTTTGCCATTTTTATATTCTCTCATAAAAGGTTGATAAAACATTTGAGTGCAATATACATATTTTTTTTTGCTTGTCAATAAGTTTTTTTTAAAATCTCTTGCGATTTTATTATAAATGGCTTATTTTAAGGACAAAATAATCAGTAAAGGAGATGAAGAATGATAAAAAAACAACTTTTAACACTTATCCTTGCCCTTTTAACATTTGATATTCAGGCACAAACGATTGAAAAACCCAAGTCAAAAGATATCTCAATGACAATTTATAACAATGACTTGGCTTTGATAAGAGATATTCGTGAGGTAAATTTCAAAAAAGGCATCAATCTGATATCGTTTGAAGGCGTTGCCTCAAATATCAAGCCTGAAAGTGTTATGATTGAGGCAGATGATATACGCGTTTTGGAGCAAAATTATGATTACGCCTTATTGACGGCTTATAATATTGCCGAAAAATCCGTCGGCCAAAAAGTCAAAACCGTTCGCACCAACCCTCAAACGGGTGAAAATATTTTTGACAACGCAACAATACTCAGTTTTCAAAACGGTGCACCGGTCTTAAAGTTTGATTATGGGATTGAAACAAATTTCGACGGCCGCCTTGTTTTTGAAAATCTGCCGCAAAACCTTAATCAAAAACCAACCCTTGCGGCAAAAATTTCAAGCCCGAAAGAGACCTTGAAAGATTTAATGATTGCTTATTTAACAAACGGTCTTTCGTGGAAAACAAATTATGTTGCGGATATTAAAGATGAAAAAATGCTTGATTTAACAGGCTGGGTCAGCATCACGAACAATTCAGGCATCAGCTATCAAAATGCATCTGTTCAGCTGATTGCGGGCAATGTCAATGAGGTTAAAACTTACGGCATCGCGCCGCGCAACGTCATGATGCTTAAAACTGCAGCACTTGGTGTGGCAGATATGGCAGTAGCCGAAAATGCATCTGTCTTGCCAGAAAGTTTTAGTGCTTATCAGCTTTATAATCTGCCAAACAGAACCGATATTGATGACAACCAAACAAAACAGCTTTCTTTAATTGAGCAATTTGACGTTTCTTACCAAAAAGAGGGACGC
Organism: uncultured Pseudomonadota bacterium; assembly: GCA_902785935.1. Taxonomy (GTDB): domain Bacteria; phylum Pseudomonadota; class Alphaproteobacteria; order RF32; family CAG-239; genus UBA1254. The sequence goes on along the minus strand of CADAAN010000001.1, from coordinate 130,906 downwards.
ATCAATTCCGGTCTTTATTTTAGCGGAGATTATGCCTCAAATTTTGAAAAAATACATCCCGATATTTATTATATCATTACAAACGATAAAGAATCGAATTTGGGTATTGCTCTGCCGCAGGGTATTATTCGTTTTTATGAAAAGGACTCGAAAGGCAATCTTCAATTTATCGGCGAAAACAGCATATCTCAAACAGCAAAAGGCGAAAAGACGGAGCTTCGTTTAGGTCAGATGTTTGACGTGTTTGTGAGCGGTAAAGTCGCTGAAGTTAAAAAAATCCGAGATGAGGTTTTAAAAGATAAAGATGGTAAATGCCCTCGTTATAAAATTGTGCGCCAGTACAGAAGTGTTGTCGATTTTCATAACGGCGGTGATAAAAAAGCAGATATCGTCTTTTATCAACCGCTTCATGCGCAAACAAAAATCTTAAACGAAAGCTCAAAAGGCGCTTATTCGGATAAAAACGCGAATATATATCAATGGCGTATTTTATTAAATGCTGATGAGAAAAAGACATTGACATTTACGGCAGAAACAACAACTGAAGAAAATCGCTGTAACTGATAAATGTTACAAAATAAAAAAAACCGCCTCAAAATAATGGGGCGATTTTTTTATCTGAATCAAAAAAGCACTTTATTTGATATTAAACGAATCGACTTCGATCTTTGTCGGTTCAAACATTTCTTTATCCAATTCACCGAAAATTTCAATCGTATCCTGAGGTGTAACTTTTCTTCCACCCCAATCTTCATCATCAATTTCAATAATAACTTCAGCGGTACCATCTGTAAAAGTATATTTTTCATCACCTAAACTGTTGATAATACGACCTTTTAGAACAACTCTTGAATTATCGCTTAAATCTAAAGCCTGTTTAACGGTCATTATATTGTCACTGCCGGCTGTCGGTCCTTCAAATCCGCCGGTGAACTGAGCATAAGATGCTGTTGTAAATAAAGATGCAAAAATTGCAGTTAAAAATATTTTTTTCATGAAACTTCTCCTGTAAATAAAAACAAAAAAACTCAAAATAATTTTACTCAACTATCTTTATTTTTCAATTATTTTTTTGTTTTTTTAGTAAAAATAAGAATTTTATTTGACTTTCAAATTTTATTGTGAGATAATTGGGGCGTAACCAAAATGGTTGCGGTGTTTAGTAAACACATTCATCGTGCAACTCCTTTAATGAGGAGTTTTCGAGATAAGCACTATTTAGTGACGAATAAGAAAAACTGTACGATGACAGTTTACTAGCTCCTCCACTTTGGATTTTTATTTCAAAGTGATTTTTTGTGACTTTACATAATAAGGAGAAAACTTATGAAAAAATATGTTTTGATTTTGAGCTTATTTTTAAGCTTTAGTGCAAAGGCAGAAATAAAGACTTATGAATGCGGGGAGCAGTGTACGGCCACACTTGATACCGAAAGCGGTATAATGCGTGTTGAAGGAAATGGTGAAATGAGAGGTTATAATGATGAATATGAAAGATTTCATTTACCATGGGCTGATTATAAAGGGTATATCAAAAAAGTTGTTATTGATGACGGAATAACAAATGTCGGGTATAACGCATTTTTTAACTGTTATCATATCGAAACAATTGAACTTTCAAAAAGTGTGCAATATGTTGATACTGCTGCGTTTGATGAGATTCATGGCTTACAAAGTGTAACGATGCATGATACAACTGTATGGGCTGATCAAGATGATTTTAGCGACAGCCCGAATATCAAAATCAACTGTTATGGAGATTTAGAGCAATGCAAAACAAATTTTTTACACACAAAAAAAATGAAAAGTGTAGCAAATTTTTATTATAAAGGAAAACGTATTTATACCATAAAAGAAGCTGAAAATGCCAGCGGAGAGGTCAATACTTTTTCTATCAGGTACAGATAAAAAATTCTGATTTTTTAATCACTTTTTGCATTAAAGTTGAAAAGGCATATTTTTTCAAATCTTCAGGCTTTACAAAAAAACCGTCTGAAGGTGTCTTTTGAGTTGTTAAAGTGCAAATTTTTAACTTCATATTGATGTGCGTAAAGACGTGCGATACATACAGGTCGGTTTCAAAAGCGTTGTTAAAAAGCTTGTTTTCGCTCCATAAAAATTCATAAAGTCCGGAAAGAAGACCTTTTTCAGTCCTTTTTCTGATTAAAATTTCACCTTTTTTGTTTTTAATGACATAAACATATCCGTTAAAATCTTTTTTGAGTATTTTTTTCTTTAACGGAATTTGCTCCTTGTCGTCAAGATTTTTTGAAAGACAAAAATCACTAACCGGACATTGATTGCAAAGCGGATTTTTTTTAGTACAAATCGTTGCGCCTAAATCCATAATTGCGGAGGCATAATCCGCCGCATTTTGTGTATCGGTTAGATTTTGCGCTTTTTGTATAACGTCTTGCATAATCTCATCAACAGGGTCAGTTAAATGGTAAAGCCGCGCCATAATGCGTATAACATTACCGTCAACAACCGTTTGAGGGGCATTGAAAGCAAAAGCCAAAAAACTTGAAACGGTATATGCACCGAAACCTTTGAGTCTTAAAACATCTTCTTTTTTGCTTGGAAAAACACCATTAAAATCTGAAACAATGATTTGAGCACTTTGATGCAGCGATTTTGCACGCGTATAATAACCAAGGCCCTGCCAATATAAATAAACTTCTTCCAACGGTGCTGACGCCAAACTTTGAACATCAGGAAAGCGCTTGATAAATTTATCAAAATATGAAAGCACTGTTTTGACCGTTGTTTGCTGAAGCATTAATTCTGAAACAAGTACGATATAAGGATTTGGGTGCGCTCCGCCCTTAAAACGCCACGGTAAATCGCGCCCGAAACGAGCATACCAATCAAGAAGTGCTTTTGAAAAAGTTTTTGACACGTTTGAAAAATACCGTCACAAGTTTAAGTTTTTTTTTAATTACTCTTCGTCATCTTTTTGTTGTTCTTTTAAGGTCATTTTGACACGTTTAACACGCATTTTTCCGGCAGAAACAACCTCATAAATGCAATATTCGTCCTCAACTTTATCACCGATTTTCGGTGCACGACCCAAAAGCGTAAAAACATAACCGCCGATGGTGCTTTCCTCACGCTCACAATGTGGCAGACACATACAGTCATAAGCGTCTTCAACCAAAACCTTACCGTCAAATTCACAAATACAGTCATTGATTTTATGAATTTCTTCAACCTCATTGATATCATGTTCATCCATAATTTCGCCGACAAGTTCTTCTAAAATATCTTCCATTGAAAGCATACCTGCCGTCCCGCCGTATTCATCCACAACGACGGCAACATGTGTATGTTTACGCATCATCAGGTGCAAAACCTCCGAAATTGATTGATTTTCAGGCACAAACAAAATCTGTCTTGCAATTTTGTTAAGACGTCCTTTTTCAAGATTTTCCTGTGCATGTTCCAGTAAATCGCGGATATGAATCATACCCACAATATTGTCTTTATCTTTGTTGCAAAGAGGATAACGCGTATGCTTTGTGCGTTTGACCAAGCTCATCACATCGTCAAAATTGTCATCAAGGTACAAACACTGCATATCCTGACGGGGAATCATCACCTCATGAGCAAAAATTTCTGAAAAACTGATGGCGTTTTGGATAATATCGCGTTCCGTATCATCAATCACACCGCCTTTTTGAGAAGCATTAACAATAAGTTTAATTTCCTCTTCCGAGTGCGCCATATCTTCTTCTTTAGCCGGCTCAACCCCCATTAAGTGCAAAATTTTGAGCGTTAAGGTATCTAAAATCCAAATAAACGGGTAAAAAATGCGCTTAAATGTATAAAGCGGATAAGCAATATGAAGCACAAATGCTTCTGTCTTTTGAATGGCAAGTGACTTAGGAATCAACTCACCTAAAACAACGTGCAAAAGGGTGATTAAACCGAACGCAACACCGAAACTGACCGAATGAAGCAAAATCGGGTTGTCTTGAAATAAGCCGCCCATTAAATCTTCAAAAAGCTTAGCAACAGCCGGCTCACCAACCCAACCTAAACCTAATGAAGCCAATGTAATACCGAGCTGAATAGCACTTAAATAACTATCAAGATGCTCTGTGATTTTTAAGGCGATTGCGGCGCGTTTATTACCATTGCCGACCAATTCTTCAAGCTTTGTGCGGCGGATTTTAACAATCGCAAATTCCGAAACAACAAAAAAAGCATTAAACAAAACAAGGATAAGAACAAAAATAAACTTAAAAAAGTAGATATAAAAGGGGTCCATTTTATTTTTTATTACCTTTAACGGTTAAATACAACAAAGGGCATCATATGCTTTTCAAGCACACTTGTCAACAACGATTATTAAAAAATTTTGCAAATAAAACTTAAAAATGCTTTGACCTCAAGGTATGTTGTACTTAAAATAAAGCCGTAATATATTCGTAAAAGGCTTTGAGATGAAAAAAATTTTATTTGTTTTGGGACTTTGTTTAATTATAAACGCTTGTTCGTATACACCTATTCCCGTGATGCGTACAAAAGCAAAAAATCCGATTGATATGGGTGATAAAACAGGCAGTCAATGCGCTTTATTCGTGTTTGGAATTTTCGGTCCGTTCGGCAATGTATCTATTCCGGGAGCAGCAGCCAACGGCGGCATTCAAAAAGTCACTTATTATGATGTGACAAGAAAATCTTATTTCTTATACAGTCATCGTTGCTTGAATGTTTACGGGTATTAATCTTTCGTTAAATAAAATCACATTTTATTACAAAATGTAACATTTTTGTGATTTTTTAAAAATAATACTTGATTTTTCCTTTTAAATGCGCTTTTGTCTGCGATGAAATGTTATATGTTTTAACGTTGATGGAAAGGAAAATTTATGAAAAAGCTTTTAACATTTACGGCACTGGGCACAATTTTGGCCGCTGCTCAAGTGCAAGCCGCAGGATATCATTTGCGTGAACAATCAGCCGCTGCTCAAGGTAATGCATACGCAGGCGCGACAGCCGGCGCCGAGAATTTGTCTTATGCGTATTTCAATGCGGCGAGTATTACACGCCAAAAAGGGACAAATATCAATGTGGGCGGCACATATATTGCCCCGAAAGCTGAAATGAAAAACGTGCGTGATGCGGGCGGACACAGAGATCCTGATTCGCATAATGTGGTTCACGCCGCTGTGGCACCGAATATGGCAATTTCGCATCAATTAAACGACAAAGCATTTATTGCACTTGCTTTGAATGTACCATTTGGAATGATTACAAAATATGATGAAGATTGGGCGGGCCGTGAGCATGGTGTAACATCAAAAATTATTTCGGCAACATTTACGCCGATGGCCGCTTATAAAGTGACGGATAAACTCTCTTTAGGTGCCGGTCTGCAGATTCAATACTTAAAAGCAAAATTAACAAACGGCGGCAGATATCCTTCTTCCATGGGTGTTCGCTCACTGAGTTCTTCCGTTCAAGGCGATGCTGTTGACTTTGGTTGGCAATTAAGCTCGATGTATGAGTTTAATGAAAAAACGCGCGTCGGTTTATCTTATCGCAGCAAAGTTCAGCACAAATTAAAAGGTAAAAACAGAATACGTGATGAACAAACAGGTACTTTTTTAACAGACGGTTCACAAAGTATTTCCGCACACTTAAATACGCCTGCCATGCTTTCAATGGGTGTTTTTCATCAAATTAATGACAAATGGTCTGTGATGGCGGAATATCAACGCGTTTTTTGGAGCTCATTCAGAGATTTGTACATCAGATATAAATCAAATGATGCACTGGTCGGCGGACAAGGTGTGAGAGAAAAATGGCGCGATACAAACTTTTGGGCCGTTGGTGCAAGTTATCAAATCGACAATCAATGGAAATTAAGATTAGGTATGGCCTATGACCAAGCTGCCGTTCGCTTACAACACAGAACACCGCGTATTCCGGATTCTGACAGATTATGGTATTCAGCCGGCTTAAATTATCAATATAATGAACATTTAAGCTTTGATGTTGCTTATACATACATTTATGCACACAAAGCACATCTTGATACGGCTTTAACAGGCAATAAAGGTAAAAATGTAACGGCAGATTATACAAACTCCGTACAGCTTTTCGGTCTGTCATTGAACTATAAGTTCTAAAAATTATCGTCAATAAAAAAGCTCTTTCTTTTGTGAAATTTAATCTCATAAAAAAGAGCTTTTTTTATATCTATTTTCAGCTTAAAAGCTTAAAAAAAGGCTTGAATCCGCTTATAAATAGGTTAAAATCGCCTTATTATGGAAGAAAACAGAGAATACAGCGTCAGTGAAATTTCATTTGCCATCAAAAGATGTGTTGAAACAACTTTTGGTAAAATTCGTGTCAAAGGTGAAATTTTCGGTGCGAAAAGAGCTGATTCCGGTCATTGGTACTTATCCTTAAAAGATCAAAATGCCGTTTTAAGCGCTGTTTGTTGGAAGGGTATTGCACTCAACCTGCCCCTTAAAATCGAAGACGGACTTGAAGTTATTGCCACAGGTAAAATTACAACTTTTTCAGGAAAATCATCTTATCAACTGGTGATTGAACATTTAGAACCTGCAGGTCAAGGCGCGTTGCTTAAATTATTAGAAGAACGCAAACAGCAATTCATTAAAGAAGGTCTTTTTGACAATGCACATAAAAAAGAAATTCCGTTTTTACCGAATGTTATCGGCGTTGTCACTTCTCCCACAGGTGCCGTCATCAGGGATATTATTCACCGCGTCAAAGACAGATTTCCATCAAGAATAATTGTTTGGCCGACATTGGTGCAAGGCGAAGGTGCCGCATCAAAAATTGCCGCAGCCATCAAAGGTTTTAACAATTTGCCAAAAGATGCAAAAATTCCGAGACCCGATGTTTTGATTGTGGCGCGCGGCGGCGGCAGTTTGGAAGATTTATGGCCTTTTAATGAAGAAGAGGTTGTCAGAGCTGTTTATGACAGCCAAATTCCGGTTATTTCGGCAGTCGGGCATGAAACAGATACAATGCTGATTGATTTTGTCGCCGATAAAAGGGCTCCTACACCGACCGGTGCGGCGGAATTTGCTCTTCCCGTCAGGTCTGAATTAAACAGTGCACTTAAAATGCTTGATGCAAGAAGTTTAAATGCCATATCGCGTTATATCGATATTTTAAGACAATCGCTTGTCGGTATTTCACGCGGAATTGTCAATTTAAATCAAGTTTTATTAGAATATCGTCAGCGTTTTGATGAAAAAATTTTGCGCTTAAATAACATTTTTAAGTACTATATGTCCTCAAAAGCACAAAGTTTGCACGCCATAGGCTTAAAGCCTTATTATCTTTTAAATTTGATTGAAAAGAAAAAAATCGCGCTTGAAAATTTTGGTGCACGGCTTTCCGCCGTATCTGTCGAACAGGTTTTAAAACGCGGTTTTGCATGGGTGACAAACAGGCATTTTAAAACGGTTTATGATGCAACAAATGCGAAAAAAAGCGGTGAACTGAATATCAGATTTGTCGATGGTATCGTCAAAACAAAAATTGCGGAGGTCAGAGATGCGCGGCAGTTTGATTTGTTTGATGATTAGTTTTTTGATGGTATTTGACGCTTTTGCGTTTGAAATTTGCGGCGATTTGAAGCAGGGTGAACTTTTACTGATTAAATCAAAAGACAAAACCTATTTAAAGGCGATTGAACGTGATGCTCAATCAATAAACGTTGAAGGTATCACCTTTGATATCAAAAAAACAAAATGGGATATTCAATCAATCAAAGGCGTTGCCGGACATAAAGTCATACCCTCAAAAAAACACGAAAAAGAAATTACGCATGAGCAAAGTGATGTCAAAAATGCCTTAAAACAGAATGACAATTTGCTTGATGACTGGAAAAACGGTTTTATAATGCCTGTTGAAGGTCGTATCAGCGGGCATTTCGGGTATCAGCGTATTTTTAACGGCATTAAAAAAAATCCGCACAGCGGCACGGATATCGCAGCTCCTTTCAATACACCCGTTCAGGCGGCGGGTAACGGTGTTGTGGTGCTTGCGGGCTTTGATTATTTTTATACCGGAAATATGGTGATTTTAGATCACGGCGGCGACTTAAAAACAATTTATGCGCACTTAAATGATATTTATGTTCGTCAAGGCGAGCGGGTTAAAAAAGGTGATGTTATTGCCTCTGTCGGCAAAAGCGGTCGCGCAACGGGACCTCATTTGCACTGGGGCGCCGTATTAAACGGTGTTCGTTTTCGGCCGCATGCCCTTTTGGATATTCATGATAAAAAATGTCGGAGTTATTAAAAAATGTCGTTTTTTCAGCTTATCGGTCTTGCGATTATTCAAGGTTTGACTGAATTTTTACCTGTTTCATCATCAGGCCATTTGATTTTGTTTTCAAAGGCGGCACATTTACCCGATCAGGGTGTCGGTCTTGATGTTGCATTGCATATAGGCTCATTGCTTGCTGTTTTGTTTTATTTCAGAAAAACGATATTGTTGATGATAAAAGAAGTTTTTTTGAATAAGTTAAAACCTGATTTTAGCTTGCCTTATAACAAACTTGCTTTTTTGCTTATCATTGCAAGCCTACCGGCACTTTGTGTCGGATTTTGGCTCAGAAATTTTGGGCTTGAAGCATTGCGTGCACCAAAAATTATCGGTTTTAATATTTTAATTTACGGTATTGTGCTTTATGTGGCGGATAAATTTGCTTTAAGCACACGAACTCTTCATAAAATAACCATAAAAGATGCACTTTTTATCGGTTTGGCACAATGTTTGGCACTTATACCGGGGACGTCGCGCTCGGGTATAAGTATCACAATGGCAAGGATTCTTAAAATCAACCGCCTTGATGCGGCAAAATTTTCGATGTTGCTCTCGATACCGGTGATTTTTGCTGCCGGTTGTTTAGAGGGATACAGACTTTTTTTGAAAAACGATATCAGCGAAATTTTACTTTCGCTTGATGCCGTTTTTTATTCGGCCTTGGCTTCATATGCCGTGATTTTTTTGATGATGAAGTGGTTGCAAAAGTGGACATACCTGCCCTTTGTTGTTTATCGTGTAGGACTGGGTATTTTGCTTATCATCTGGGCATAAATCATCGATACCTGATTTTGACCGAATTTGTCTTGCCCGCCACCTTATTTGCCTCATCGATGGTGTAAATGACGCGTGCGCAGTATGCCTCATTTTTTCTAAACCCGTTGACACAAGTTCTCTCACCGTTTATACCTTCTTTTTTGCAACTCAATCCGTCCCAATAATAAGTCGCACTGTTGCAATTATTCTTATTGGCTAAACTGAATTTGCCTGATAAGTCAACTTGATAAGTTTCATCATTACAATCAACTCCGCTCGGATTCGTGCAATAATGTGCCAATTTTTCTTTCAGGTAGTTGCAATTTTCCTCACTACCGCGACAAACAATCTGCATATCAGAAAGGTGCCTTGCCCCAAAAGGATACTTGATTGAAATACCAGTTGTATCCGGCAATGTAAGAGAGGAAATATCACTGTTCCAGAATGCTGCGGCAGCTATGTATTCCAAAGAATCAGGTATTTCAACGGATGCCAGATTGAGATTACCGGAAAAAGCCCAAGAGTCAATTCTTTTTAAGGAATCCGGAAGTTTTAAATTTGAAAGATTTGCCGTATCAAAAGCTTGCCCACCTATTTGTTCGAGCTTATCATCAAAACTGACTGAAGTCAGGTTATTTAAAGTCCCTCCGAATGCCCCGTTTCCGATATAAGACAAGCCTTTCACATCCAAAGATGTGATGTCACCTGCAAAATCCTTCCACGGAGCTGTGTTGTACCATTTCCATGGTCCGGGGTCCAAAGTCATATTAAAATCATACATATCACCACTGCCTGATACGCTAAGATTTCCGGTTTGTTCATCAAATGCCCAATCGCAATGATCCCCGCACTTATCGCAAGCTGTCACACCATCTTCTCTTAAGCCGTTTGTGCAACTGATAACATCTGCCGAAGCTACACCAATCGGACTGAAACACAAAATCAAACTTAAAGTTAAAATATTTTTTTTCATATTATTTCTCCTGTTTTTACGTTTTAAAAAAGCCGCACTTTTAAAGAGCGACGGGGAGTAAAACAATCATCAGATAGAAAATGACTTCCATAACCTTTAGGAATATATCCTTGTACATCCGTTACAGACTCCCCAACATCTGTCGGGGATAACTATTGTTTAAAACAAAAAAACAACACTAAATACAGCGTTATCCTTCACTGTCTATCTGAAAGGCTGTTTTAAAGCCCCGTACCCTATCAGGGCACTCCACAAACAAAACATTTTGCCTGCCTAAGTAATATTAAAACACAAAAAAAATTGCTTGTCAAACAAAAAAATATTTGACATTAATATAAAAAAAGAATATAGAAACCTCAAATCGAGTTTAATTGCTTCATCGTCTAATGGTAGGACAGCGGATTCTGACTCCGTCAATCTTGGTTCGAGTCCAGGTGAAGCAGCCAAACTGTACAGGGTTCTCGCAACACGTCGAGAGCCCTTTGTTTTCAGCGCTTCCACACGGTTCCCAGACGTCTTCATCAAAATTACCTGAAATTACCCCAAATTTGCCATTTAATTCTGTATTTTCAATGAGTTCCCAATTTTTGGCGTTTTTTGCTGGTACAGGAGACATACTGGACATCGAACTATCAACTTTGGTGTAGCAGAATGGAGATTTCAGCTTATAACTGATAACACCTTCTTTAAGTTCCAATTTCTCAAATATGAAATGCAGCAGTAATTGTTTGTTTTGAACGCTGGTATTTGATTTGAATACGCCCTTTGCAGATGTTAACAGGTCAAACATATTCAAAACTGTCTCATTAAATCCGTCATCTGCTAAGTGATGGGCGTTTCTCAGTAATTCCAATCGAGATCTTTCAAGTTTATACTCATCACGTTTGGTTTCATACTCTTCTTTGGTTATTTCTTGGTCTAAACGCATATTAAACAGTGCCGTCATACGCTGGTCGATTTTCTTTAGCTTAGCATCTATTCGTTCTAATTCGGATCTTTGATAATCCAATTCCGCTTGTTTACTTGATTTAATGTATTCCTTAAAATCAGAAATGGTTTGTTCAGGTACAGCTACATCATCTAAAATATCTTCAACTTGCTTGTCAATAACATATTCAGGTATATAAATTCGTGTTCCATTTTCTTTGTAACATACCACATATACAAACTTCTTCTTTTTGATCTCGCAGGAACATATCTTTTGTTTGTAATGATCCGTAAAGATTCCCCTGTAAAGAAAAGGTATTTCTCCTTGCTTGAATGGTTTCGTTGTTTGAAGTTTCCGTTGTTCTTGGCAAGCATCCCAAAGTTCTTTTGTAATTAACGGATCGTAGATATGTCGGTGTAATCGCCCTTTTGCAAGCATCTCCCCATAGTAGAATGGATTATCTAATATTACAATCATTGACGTCACACCAAGTTTGTTCCCCATTCTACTTCTGATACCGTAATCATTAGCCATCTTAGTTAACTGGTGGATGGATGTACTACCAATGGAATATAATTCAAACAAATTCTTGAGATAAGTTGCCTCTGGTTCTTTTTTCCGAATAGAATGTTTCCCGTATTCATTTATATAATTCTCATATCCGCAAGGTGCTGGTCCTATTACTTCCCCATTATTCAGTTTGTATTCTAAAGATCTTCTTACATTTTCAGAAAGCTGAAGAACATATGCCTTGGCACCCATTACACCAAAATCCCAACGCATAATGTCGGTGGAAGTAGAGCTTTTGCCAATTATCATACCCTCACGAAAAAAGTGAAGTTCAACTATTTCTTTACGGATTAAATCGTCTAACAACACCGACTCACGAAAACTCCTTTGGAGGCGGTCAATATTTTCACAAACGATTGCAATGGTTTCCTTTTGTTGTTTGCAAAAGTTTATCATTGCCATAAACTCTTTGCGCTTTCCTCGTGTTGATGATTCGATAATTTGAAATGTGCGAATTATTTCGAGATTCTTTCTCTTGGCATATTCAATTAACCTTGCATTTTGGGCAGGTAAGCTGTGCCCTTCTTCTTGTTCTTTTGAAGAAACTCTTGTTAAAATTACCGCTTTCATAGTTTCGTTTCCTTTTTGGTAAATTTACCAGAGCTTCGAAATTTAATCAAATTAATTAATAAAGTTATGCTGATGCTTGAGATTCTTGTTTAATAAAATAGGAAAATGGTTCGTTAAGGCTATACCCAACATTTCCATCTCGAATCTTGAGTTCTTTGAATATCAATCTCAGTAACATTTGCTTGTTTTTTATATCCAGTCCCATTTGGAATCACCTAAACGAGAGAATAAATGAATTGATTCTGTTGAAATTTGTTTTGAATCAGGTTCAATTGTACCTTGATTTTGGATTTTCTTTTCGAGTTTTGATTTTTCTTCTTCATATTCCTGCTTTTTCTTTTCATATTCTTCTTCTGGCATTTCATTATCAAGAAATCTATCAAGTAATCTGCTTAATCTATTATCATATTTTGTTATTTCAGCCTTGATATGCCCATTTTCAGCAGCTTTAAATGCAATTTCATCTTGTTGTGTTGATTGTATATAAAGATTATAATCATCTATAAAATTTTTTGGTATTGAAATTTGGTTTAGAATGCTAACAATTTGGTCATTAATATCATTTTCATTCACATAAGACCTATACTTAGAATCTCTATAGTAACTTATATAGATATACTTGTTTTTCTTTGTTTCACAAGAGCAAGTAAGGTTTTTGTACCAATCCTTAAAAACATTCCGATACAGATAAGGAATTCGACCTTGCTTGAATGACTTTGATGATTGAAGCTTATGCTGTTTTTGACAAGCTTCCCATAACTCTCTTGATATTATAGCACCGTGATTGTGTCGATATAATTTACCATTATAACACATTTCTCCGTAATAAAACGGGTTTTTTAAAATCCCAATCATAGTGGATACACCAATTTTATTTCCATTTTTTGTTTTGATTCCGTACTCATCAGCTAAAGCAACTAATTTACGAATTGATGTTCCGCCTAAGGAATAAAGTTCAAAAAGTTTCTTTAGATTTGTGGCATCTGGTTCTTTTTTTCGAATCGATTTTTTTTTATCATCTTGCTCAAAATTCTCATAACCACAAGGTGCTTTCCAAGCGGCCATACATTTTTCCATAACTTTTTCATTTCGACCACGAGCTGTATTTTTCTTAAACTTTGCTATATATTTTTCCGAATCTAAAACTAATTCGTGAAATTTTAAATAATCATCAGGTGTTGAATTTTTCGTCAAAATAAGAGACGTATTATAGAAATGTATCTCTATTTGTCCTTCTTGTACAAGTTTTTCAATCTCTGGCGCATCCGAAAACGTTCTCAAAAGGCGGTCAACATCGTCTACTATGATTGAAACACATTCCTTTTGCGAACAACAAAAATCTATCATTTCCTTAAATTTTGTGCGATCACCTCTTGTCGCACTTTCAGAAATCTCATAAGATTTTATAACGTCGAGTTTATTTGCTTTGGCATAATTGAAAAGGTGTGTATTTTGCCCTTCCAGACTGTAATTCTGTTCCTGATATTTTGACGAAACTCTTGCAAACGTCACTGCTTTCATTGTTTTTTCCCTCCTTTATACAATTGTTCAAACATTCCATTGCTTTTGTAAATTTAAATAATGTTTCGGTTTGATCTAACGTTTCATCTGTCGCACCGATTAGTTTTTTTATGTCTTCTTCTAAGTTTTTCATTTTTGTAACTTAAGCTAAGGTCTCCTAGCGGACGAAAACCCAATGTCGCTAGTTACATTTTTAGAATTCTTTTCTTGACGACACTTTCGAAAATAAATTTCCATTTATCTGACATAAACGGAAATTTTAGCTGAGTAAAATGTACGGAATTAGAAGGCTTTTTAACTTCTTTCTCCTTTTTTATTGATTTTTAAGATTCTTGCTATATTGTCTGGTTAGGCACAGGTTTATTCTGTGCTCAGTGCCCGAAAAGGTGCGGAGGGCTTCAAAACCTCTGTCTACGCGGTGTGGATATACGCCGACAACATTGTCAGCTTGTATAAAGGCTGATGATGTATATATCCCCGATGATGGTCGGGGAGCTTCCAACGTATACAATAGGAGTTTTGCTCTAAAGGTTGGAAGGATCAACTCGTAGACTTGATTTTGAACTCTCCGACCGCCTTAATCAAAAGGTGGTCTTCTTTTATGGAAGAGTTGATGAAAAAAACGGTTTTTTATCTGGTTTTATTCACGATTTTGTTGGTGCAATCGGTATCAGCACACGAATTTGTTGCAACTATCATCAAGATTAACGATGGCGATACATTGACGGCTCTGGTTAATAATGAAACGACTAAAATTCGCTTGCTGGATGTTGATTGCTATGAAACAGGAAAGAATAGCAACACCAGATTTCAGCAAAAATACTATGGTTTGTCGGTTGATGAAGTCATTAAACACGGTAAGCAATCACGGAAACAGCTAAAAAATCTACTTAAAGATCATCGGTATATACGGGTTGAGTGGGAAAAACGTGATTCTTTTGGTCGTATTTTAGGAAAAGTGTATCTGGATGACATAAAATCCGCTGGTGTGATTGATGTTAACCAATATATGCTTGATCAAGGTGGTTGTAATAAGTACATACCATCAAGTGTATTGAAAAAATCCAAAGAGAAAAAGTAAAATGACTGTTGATCCTGTTCAAATTGGTTCAAAAGTTCAAGCATTACGCAAAACAAAAAAGCTAACTCAAGAACAATTAGCTGAAGCAGTAGGTGTCAGTTGGAGAACAATATCAAATTTGGAAACAGGAAAAGTAATACCAAAGTTAGAGTTGGTTTGTGCTTTAGCTAATTACTTTGATATAAGTATTGATGAATTACTAGACGCACGGATAACAAAAAACAAATCAGTCACACGTATCAGGAAGGAAAATCAGGTCATACAAACGATTTACCAGTTAGATGATCAGCTACTTGCACATATAGAAGAATATATACAACTCCTAAAGAAAGATTTTGGCTGAGAACTTCGGAAAATTACAACCATTTACTATTATTCTTCCCATTGTGCTTTATAGCGATAATATGTGGGTTTCGTTATTCCGTATTTCTTGAGGATTTCACATACACGGACTTTATCTTGAATGTCTTTTTTCAATTCGGCTTGTTTGGATAGCGATAATTTTTTGCTCCGTTCCTTAGAATAAACACCTTTTGCTTTGGCAATAGCAATACCTTCCTTCTGACGCATTTTAATCATATTTCTTTCAAATTCGGCTATACTACCTATGATTTGAAGGGTTAGTTTGTTAAATGGATTATCGGTATCATCAGTAAAACGTAGATTTTCTTTGATAAAGTAGATTTCAGCGTGACGTTCTTCTGTAATGGTTTTAACGATTTGCAGTAGGTCATTGATGTTTCTTGCTAAGCGGTCAATGCTATGAACTTCCACCACATCACCTTTTCTAATCCATTTCAACATTTCTTGCAGTTTAGGACGATTTGTTGAACCACCTGAAGCGTAATCTTCAAAAATTTCATCATATTTACCAGATTCCACAAGTTGACGATCGAGTTTTTGCGAACCGTCTGAACTTGAAACACGAGCATATAAAAATTTCATCGTTCTAACCTTTCAAAAAGTAATATTATAGTCTTAGTATATCATTTACTTTTTAGTTGTCAAGTAAAAAATAACCTTAATATTACCATTTTGGAGCATTTTTTTTGGTAATACTGAAGTACGCCTAAGATTACCGATAAAATATACTCATTTACTTCTACCTATTACAAAAAACCGCCACAAATAAATGCAGCGGTCGATTCGTTTCGGTTGTTATTGCTAAAAGTGATATTTCAAGTCGATGCCAGCGTCTGTACGATATTCACGGTCAATATTAGTTAGCAAATGCGCCGTAACATCAAGATCATCTTTCAGTTTATAATCAAAACCTAAGCGAACAACGGCACGATTGTCGCTGCGTTTTTCATCATGTAAGCGATACGTACCAGACATACCACTCATAGCTACATCAAGCTCATACGGATTAGCAAATTCATGATAAACCGTAACACCGCCATTTACGCTAAACTTGTGATTTTTGAACGGCTTAAACTCTTTTTCAGCCATCAAACCAAGACCTGTTTCAACCGAATAATGGTTTTGTGACTTAATCCGCAATGCATATTGTTGTTCGTCCTCATGACCTTTGATATTATAACCAATCATATTAAATTCAGCCGTTGGCGTAAATCTTAAACCACCGAATTTAATTGGGTAACGTGCTTCATTCATCAAAGCGAACATACGTTTTTGGATTTTGCCCTCATAAGTCTTGTTATTAAAGCCTTCACGATCATAAGTTCCATCGGTATAACCCATTTTCGGAGCCGTGATCAACTCAAATCCGTGTGTTTTATAGCCGATTGGAGCACTCATCATAAAACTACGGTCAAAGCGTCGGTTGTCACTATGCCCGTCATCAGTGCTAACATCGGTGATTGATACGCCAAGCCCAAAGCTCATTTTTCCATTATTATATCCATTCAATGAATAACGTCCTACAGATCCGATGTTATTGTCGTAGCTTGAAGGCGATATATTTTCTCCGAAAGCAAACGAACCTTCTTTTTCGAATAGGTGATTATTCATATCCAAACTGACTTCACGGAGCATCGATAAATCTTCAAACGCCATACGTGAAAGCATATCTTTGCCGAACAAATCATCAATATTGCTGTTGAGTTGAGCCACAGTTTCGGCAGATTTCAGAACTTTGAACAAATCTTCGTTATTGTTTGCTGCATAGTTTTTTTGTAAGAAGTCGGCAACCGAGCTGTTTTCAACCACATCGTTAAACGCTTTCATCGTCATCACGGCATCGGTATTGTTTTGTAACGAGGCATCAAATAAAGCCGATTGTGATTGCAAATTTAAGCCACTGGCATCAGAAGCCTGAATCATATCTTTTACAGAATATGTCGTATCAAAACCATTTTCAATCACATTGTTATTAATGGCCAAATCACCAGATATCGCACCTTCCACAGTAAACTGTGAAGTATCAGACGCTACTACAGTTCCTCCAAAATCGTTTAGATTTAGTGAAGCTGGTTTAACACTTGATACAGACATCAGACTGCTTTGAGTGTTGTTTGTAACAATCAGTTTACCGTCTTGAAAAAGCGGTGAACCGTTAAGCTTGATTTTATTTACATGATTTGTATTACCATCAATCGTTATTGTGCCAGTATTTTTGACTGTTGCTCCCGATTCAGCATAAATACCATAGGCTATGGAAGCTCCGCTAATTGTAATCGTCCCCGTATTTTTAATTGTTGAACCTGAAGCCCCATAGATACCGATACTTGTACCACCAGCCATAGATGTAGCTGTATAATTCTCATCATCTGATGTATCATCTTGTGTAGCGTTGTCATCTATGTAATTAACACGTGTAATATTGATACTTCCAGAATTTGTTACTGTTGAATTTTGAATGGCATTACCAGCATAAATTCCTATAGCTGTTCCCTCTCCAAGATTATGAATAGTAATATTGCCATCATTTGTAACTTTTCCTTTGCTATAAATTCCTACAACAAATCCATCATCATTATTTAATATTTTAATATTGGATGTTGCTGAATACGTTTGGTCTGGATAAAGAGAAAAACTGCCAGAATAAGTACGGTTCTCGGCCTTGGCAACGGCAGAGCTTGTTCCTACCGCATACATACCATATGCATTGCCTTTACCTAAATTCAAAATATCTATTACACTATTAGAAGTTTGTAAGGCAACAACAGTTGTATATTCTGCATCACTTTCAAATGATGAGCTATACGTGTTTGTACCATACAGTCCATACGAATTTCCTCCTCCGCTGTTCTTTATTCGTATATATCCATCTACATTTGTATTTCCGTATCTAATATCACTACCAGATGCACCACCTCTTATTAGGCTAGAGGTATTATATACATCCGAACCGCTTTTAATTCCATACACGTCACCATCTCCTGTATTATTGATAATTATACGTCCTTCTGCAGAGGATGTAGTGCTATAATTTTTGCCTACAGTATTAACGGAACTGGCGTTAGTTCCTGTTTTTGTATCGGATAGTAAACCGTATACATTTCCGTCTCCATTATTTAACATCTTTATGATACCAGTACTTGCTCCATTAGCAATACCTGATGATTTGCCTGAATATGCATTGATAGTAGAACCTTCTTTGGAATAACCACCATATATATTACCATTTCCGTTATTCAAAATTTCAATATTACCTGTGGCTGTCTCACCATATGATCCTGATGCTGACGAATTAGATACACCGTCTTCTCCCCAAAGGGCATACACATCTCCGTCACCAGTTTTTTCTAATTTGATAGTTCCATCAGCGTTTTTGGAATTATAGCTAGAACCTTGACTATTAAACACACCATAGAAATCGCCATCTCCTTTTTTTATTACGTCCATAATTATTGTTTGATAAGAAGATGTCCCAGATGTTTCAGCATTAGCAGCGTAAGTGTAATTTCCTTTGAAAACATATAAATCTTTGTACCCTTTTATGGTTAAGGTATCAGTATAAGTACGATCTATATTATTTGCGGTTCCTGTAGCTATGACTTTATCTGCCTCTTTTGTTACACAATTACCTTTTTCATCTCTTCCGTAACCGTTTGCACAATTCTCACATTTATACTTCATTGTAAGACCCGATAAGCAGCTATCACTTTGCGCATACCCCGTTGGACAAACTGTATAGTTATAACCAGTACAACTATCAGCTTCACATTTGTACATAGTCTTTGAACCTGATTTACAAGTATCCGCTGTTGTGTGATAACCTTGATTACAACTTGTCACATATCCAGTACAAGCATTTACTTCGCATTTATAATAAGGTGTTGTACCAGATATAATGGTATCTTTTGTAATATATCCTTCACTGCAAGGTGTTGAGGTATACCCAGTAGGTACTTCTTTTGGTGTACAAGTATAATATGGCGTATTCCCACTTAAACAACTTTGTGTTGCATTATATCCTTCACCGCAACTTGTTTGGTATTCAGAACAATCATTGATTTCACACTTCACCATAGTTTTAGCACCAGACAAACAAGTGTCTGTTGTTGCGTGATAACCCGAACTACAACCATCCACATACCCTTCACACACATTTGCTTCACATTTATACATAGTTGTTGTACCAGATAAACAAGTATCTGTTGTTGCATGATAACCATCACCGCAACTGGATTGATATCCCGCGCAAGTATTTGCTTGGCATTTGTAATAAGTCTGTGTTCCTGATAAAAATGTACCAATTTGCATATAACCATCACCACATGGTGTTATTGTGTATCCACTCGGAACTGTTTTGGCTTTACATTCTTTATACGTTATGCTGCCTGATTTGCATGTATTACCAGTTTCTTCATAACCACTTGAACATGATGTTGTATTATAAGAACAGGTTTGCACTGTGTCACAAGTGTCACCAATCCAACCTTCATCACATTGGCATTGACCACTACTTATTGAACCATTTACACAAGTAATTGATGGAGAGGGATTGTTTGAAGATGATGAATCTGACGAACCACCTCCGCCACCGCCTCCACCAGCAGCAGCTGCAACTCCTGCGCCAGCGGCAACTATTGCTCCTGTGGTTAGCCACCCAGTCGTTCCCATACCTAAAAATGTTCCACTGCTGCCACTTGCCACAATTGCCGACTGTAAACAATAAGGTTGAGGATTTGCACCATACTGGATTAAAACATTATAAGCTTTTTCATCTTTGTTAGCAACAGCTAAACACAAGGCTGTGTTACCACTACCATCTTGCATATCAACATATCGTGCAATTTTCGATAATGCCCAGTAATTACGAGTTCTGGCATATTCATAAATATCACCTGTAGATAAATATCGTGCCTGAGTTTCATAGGAAAAAGTAGAAAAAATTGCTATAAAAAGCATTAATTTTATATTCAAGTTCATAGTACGTATCTCTCTGTGGCGTTCAGTAATAATGGCTATATACTAATCTACGATTAAAATCTCACAATAGATTACTATATATATCACAATATATTTGTATTTTTGGATTGTCAATACTAAAAAATACCAATTTGTTGCGTGGAACATAAACTGCAATGGTAGTAACATCATTTGTGGAGTATAACCAATGCATAAAGACGATTTTATATATAACATCGGAAGAAAAATAGCCTTTTTGAGAAAGACAAAAGGTGTCAGCCAAGAGGAATTAGCCGCAAGATGTGAAAGGGTGGTAAATACAATTTCCAATTTAGAGCGTGGTTTAGGCGATCCGAAAATCAGTACACTCAAAAAAATAGCTCAAAGCTTAGATGTTAGCCTACTTACCATTCTTGATGTTGATGATGTTAACAGTTCTGATTACAAAAAATCGAACGAAAACACCATAAACCGTATCATAGTGTTATTAAGGAAATTAGATGAAAACACGCTGCACATTCTGGAAAAACAGATTGAAGGTTTATGTAAATCAAAAAAGTAAATCCAATTTTAAATTTTGATACCATTTATTTTGGTTTTAAGGACTCTGTGGTGTGATTCGTGGTTTCAAGCATAAGTTTACCACAAAAAACAGAAGCACCACCTCAGCGAGTCTAAAAACGACTCTATGACGGTTTTCTGATTTATCATCTGTGGGCAAATTACTTTTAAGTTGTCGACAAGTAATTTTTGTTAAAAAACCGAGTTCTATTAATAAGATATGGGAACATTTCATTGGTAAAGACTATGAATCTTGCAGAAGTACAACAAAAAATATTTCACTCATTTTCAAATTCTTCTAAGTTTGGTACTTCTGCAGCCCATATCAATATCATAAACCTACTTAACAAAAACAAAAAAGAAAAGGCGCAGGCAGTTGAACAAGCATTTTGGGAATTTGTGCGTGGACGTGACTCTGTTATAATTCTTTCGGTTTCAACAAGTTCACGGCTTTTCCAATTTATACTTGGTAATGTCCCGAAGATTTGGTTTATCAATGGTAAAGTAGTTGATCAAAACAAACGAAAAGACGTTGTTGCACTAATATTTTCGCATCAACCTGTATCAATTTAATTCATACAAAAATTAATCATACTTTTTTTACTGTTCTTATATAAAGAAACGATGCTATACTGTTATCTAAAAACCAATATAGATAGGAGGATAACAATATGTACCAAGTAATCATAAATAACGTCAGAATGCCTTTTCTGTTTTATTCTTTAAGGCAAGCAATGGATTTTTGTTATGAAGAAAAAAAGAAATCGGCAGCTGTTTTTACAGAAATAGTTCCGTTATATTAAAATTAGGATAAACAATGGGAAGTACAAAACTTATCAGGTATTTGAATGATGATTTCCGCAAAAACTTTACAGGTGGAAAAGTTGTATTAAGTAGAGGAATAAGAGCATTACCAAAGATGGATGTAGCTGCTATTATGCTTTTAGTTTCTACTTATGATGACTTCACAACAGCAAACGATCCCTATTTTGAGCATGATATGGGAAAATTTGACTATAACGGCAAGCAAATAATGTGGAAAATAGACTATTATGATAAAGAATACGAATATGCATCGCCAAATCCTGCTGATATAACGCTTACCAATCGTGTGCTAAGTATACTACTAACATCAGAATTTTGAGTATACATTAAATAACCAAAGCATTGAAAGAGGTGTTTTATATACCTCTTTTTTTTGTTGTTATAATCACCGAATCTATGCTAACTACCGCTTATTCCAGTTCTATATGAATATGAAAGATAGAAATTTGACAGTAACGGATGATTGGAAAACTCCAAAGTATTTATATGAAGAACTGGATAAAGAGTTCCATTTCGACTTTGATCCGTGTCCTCTTTGTCATAATCTGGAACTTTGGAATGGTTTAGAAGTTGAATGGGGTAATAGTAATTTTGTTAACCCACCATATTCCAGACCACTAAAGGATTTATTCATTAGGAAAGCATATACAGAATACCTAAAAAATAAACTCGTTGTAATGTTACTCCCTGTTTCAACTTCAACTAAAATATTTCATGAGATTATATTACCCAACTGTGAAATACGATACATTAAAGGTAGAATTAGATTTGAAGGGGTAAACTCATTCGGACAAACCGTTACTAATAAATGCGGTATGTTTGACAATATGATTTGCATTTTTAACCCAACAGTACAAATAATATAAACACAATCAAGTAAAGCATAATAATACATCAAACAAGCGGTGGTGGAATGTAACTTATGTATAGACGTTGATAATTTGAGCTTAGGGTATATGGTTTGATAAGTGTATATTCCCTGATAATATTGTTGCTAATATACTTTTCGGATTCAATATCATTATGTGTTTCGTTATCATCTGCTACTTGTTGGAAGGATTGTTCATAAGGATCAATTGTTTGGCATACTGTATCTGTTTTCGGTTTATATGGGTGTTCAATTCTTGGTTCTGGTATATATTCTTCAGTAATTTTTGGTGTGTTAGGTGTAGATTTCTTTGATTTTTGGTAATCATTCAAGTCTTTGCGGAGTGTTTCATATTGCGATTGGATCAGACGTTTTAGAGAGGTAGTCATAAATAGTGATTCCATTGCTGATTCGTATTTATGGATATAGCGAAACCAGTGGTCAGGTGTTTTTCTGTATTTTTTTTCAATTCTCAACATCCTCCTATGGATTGTCGATTGTGCATAATCACGCCCAAAAGCAGCAATTTTCATAGCTTCTCTCAGCTTTTCTCTCGACGTCGGATCAACTTGTATTACACCGTGAATATGCAGATAAGGTATTGTTTCAATTACAAAGCTGTACATCGGTATATAATGTATTTTATGCAGAAACTCATCATTCAATCTTTTTCTAATACATATTTCCTTCTCAGGATATGTTAGGTCAGCGTAAGATTCTGCCATTTCATTTGATAGATTAAGAGTAAATGGAAATATGTTTGCATAATTTGGATTCGCTGCTAAGAAGTATGAAAAGAATGCTGAACGTTCTGTTGGATTAACTCTTTTCCAATCTTTTAAATGAATTTTATTGATATCAATAGGTTTCTTTATACTATTGAAAATACATTTATAAGTATAAATATTGTTATAAGTAATATAAATATTACTGGAAGCTACAGAATTTAAAGAGGTTATTGTTTGAAAGACGTTGCTAACAAAGGATTCCAACTCTTCATTTGTTGGTTTCTCTGGCGTTTTTTTTGCCGTTTTATTCTTTTTGAATGGTCTTTGATTGCATCTCATTTTCAGTTCTCCTGTTTGTAAGAACTGCTGAGATCAAAAAAAATTTTCGTGAGAATGAATAAATTTGATAAAAAATTTGATTTGAGTTGATTTTGTTTAGATTCGAAGTTGGTAGGAATATAAAAAAACCAACCGTTAGTTATAAATACGGTTGGCTTATTGTGTAACTAAAGTTTATTATTATTTACTTTTACTTTGTCTTTTGGTCTTTTTTTTGATTTTAGGGTAATCTTCATCAAAAATTGCACACAAAGAAACATAAGATTTGCGATTGTCTTTATATGTATCAGTCAAATCGTTAAACCACTGTAATGCTTCTTCTAAATTGTCAAAAGACGTAGAAAAATATATTGGATCCTTTACTTTTACATTATCAGATTCAAAAACTCTATACAACATTTTTAATCACCTCCTTTCTAAAATTTATGTTTCTCTATTTGTTAGAACATGGTTTAAAAGATAAAAATTTGAAAAAATTTGATCTAAACGAATTTTTTTATCTATTCGGAAGTGAAAATAAATTTTATGCCTCATACGTAAAGCGGCATAAAGAGGGGATGGCAAGAGGAATGCCCCATCCCCCCAGAGGTCAGATTACGTAAAAATCTTTATAACACCGATTTAAGCTGCTAATCTTTCCCTAACAAAACTGAGTTGTTCTTTGATGGCAATTACTTCCTTGCGGTGTTGTTGTAAAAGTTGCGGCACTGTACAGGACGCCCAGCCAATTTGAACAGGGCTTCGATTTTGTATCGTAAGCCCTTGTTTTTTCTTCATTTTTATCGGTTCGAATAGACCTATTTTGAAATTTCTTAACATACAGAATTTTTCAATCGAATATCAAAAAAACGATTGCCATTTATTTGACAATCGCTTTTTTGACTCAAAGTTTAGGCCTAAATATAGCCCAATGAGATAGCTTTACGCTGAGCTTCACTACAGAGACTTCCCAAACGCATTTGCGCTACCATAATTTCTCTTCCGCATCTAAAGTCCATTGCTTTGATTTGTACACAATCACGGAGTGCATGCTTGGTTGCCTGAGCCTGAATAATTTCTTCTGCATTCGATAGTTCGCAAGCCTTTAGCAGAACTTTATCACTATAGATATAGCCGTTTTTTGCTTCCTCTAACATGATTTCATCTGCGTTAGGAAGTGAACAGGCTTTCATTTGAATATCTTCGTGAAAAAGATGACCTTTTTTTGCTTGTTCAAGAGTAATTTCGGATCCATCAGACAAATCCATAGCCTTTCTCAAAGTATCGAAATCAAGTTGTCCTTTTCTAGATTGTGCCAATAAAAACTTTGAGGCATTAGGAAGGGAACAAATCTTTCTTTGCAATTTGGTATGAAGTTCGCCACGTTCGGCCTGTTTCATTAGGACTTTCAATCCATTAGGATAATCAAATAACAGCATCTGTACGTAAGCAGAAATAGGACCATTTTGCGCTTGGATAATTAAGATTTCCATACCATTAGGCATCGAAAAAAGCTTTTTTTGCACTTTAGGACAAAGCCATCCTTTTTTAGCTTGTTCTAGCAAAACAATTTGGGCTTCTCTTGCAGAAAAACTTTCCAGCAACTCAATTTGTTGCTTGTCTAATAATTTTTTCACTTTCTTTTTCATAATTATATTATAACATAATTGTATTTTTTGTTGGATTATATAGCATCTAATGGAAAAAGCAAGCATTTTTGTTGTGAAATTTTATGAAATATGTTTTTTTTATATATTAACAATTTTCTTAGAATAAGTGTAATGTATGATAAGTTTCACATACAAGAATTATGCTGCTAATCTTTCCCTCACATAACGGAGTTGGTCTTTGATGGAAATTACTTCTTTGCGGTGTTGTTGTAAAAGTTGCGTCACTGTACAGGATGGGCAGCCAACATGAAACCTCCCCTTGTGGGAGGTTTTTTGTTGGCTATTTTACCTGAGGTGAAGAGGCAAGCGGTTCGAAATCGCAGTGTGTGTCGGCAACGTCGACACACGACAAGATCGAGCGAGGCTTTTTAAGCTGCAGCCCAGTCCATTAAAGCAGTTAAAAAAAGCAACCTGCCGGCATAGCCGGCGGTTCTTTATTAACGGCAAAAGCCTTTACCACTTGCAGCCCCTAAACGGGGCTGTTTTGCGTCTGCCAGACACTTCATCCTATCATAAGGAATTTATTTTTCTACCCCTCGCTATAAGCTCTTTCGAACACCAGCCTTGCCGGTGCTTTTCACGATACAAAAAAATAGCCCCTTACTGGGGCTGTCTTTTTTTGTATTGGCGCGCTCTGGGCGATTCGAACGCCCGACCCACAGCTTAGAAGGCTGTTGCTCTATCCTGCTGAGCTAAGAGCGCATTTTTTATCAAAACATATTTCTTTTTTCATATTTTAATTTAATTGTCAATATTATTTTTAATTATTTTACTATTTTTTATTATCAACAGCCAAGCCTGTCTACTTTAAAAATTTAAAAAAAATTGTTGTACATTGTATATGCTTGTTAAAATTGTTGATTATTTTTTATAAACAGTTTTATAAACATAAAATAAAAAAATGTTTTTATTTGTTTTCAGATATTTAAAATATTAAATAAGGTATTATAAACATAATACACATAATGTTGATAAAAATATCAACATGTTTATAAATCTTTTAAAAGTATTTAAATAACGTGCATAAAAAGCTAAACTAACCCACAATATAACAAGTTATACACATAAATGGTTAATAAAGTGTGTATAAAAAAAAGAAAGTTAAAAAAATGTATCTTATCGGTATTACCGGTTTAATAGGAAGCGGCAAAACAACAATCGGAAATATATTAAAATCATCAGGGTATGTTGTTTATGATATGGATCAATGGTGCCGAAAGATGTATTTTAACCCTGAATTTTTAAGTATAATCCGGCAAAATTATCCGCAAACCTTTTATAATAATAAGTTTGATAAAAAAATTTTAAGAAAGATTGTTTTTTCAGATAAAAAGCAACTTCAAAAACTTGAAGCGTTGACGCATCCTTATTTAATATCTCTTTTAAAAAAGACAATACACCATTATCAAAAAAGCAAATATATTTTCTTTTTTGAAAGTGCACTTTTATATCAAATGGGACTTGATAAATATTGTACATACATAATCCAAACTTCTGCGCCGAATGATGTGATGCAAAAAAGGGTGATGAAACGTGATTTGATAGATGAAGGGGAATATTTAAATATCATTGATAATCAAAAAAGTTTTGAAAAATATGATAAAAAAGCTGATTTTGTAATAGACACAAATAAAACATTAGGTATAATTAAAACAGAGTTATTAAATATTTTAAAAAGGATTGAAAGTGCTTAGAGAAATTGTTTTTGATACAGAAACAACAGGTTTTGATCCGCATCAGGGTGATAAGCTGGTTGAAATCGGAGCGATTGAATTAATCAATCATATCCCGACGGGCAGAACTTATCATCAGTATATCAATCCTCTAAGAGATGTGCCTGAAGACGCTTTTAAAATTCATGGTTTATCAACCGAATTTTTAAAAAACTATCCGCGTTTTTCCGAAATTGCAAAGGATTTTTTATCTTTTGTCGGTGATGATGGTATTATGGTGGCACATAATGCACCTTTTGATATGAGTTTTATCAATTATGAGCTTAAACATAACGGATTTGATACATTAAATAATCACGAAGTGATTGATACGCTTGAAATAGCAAAAAGTAAATTTCCGGGTGCACGTAACAATTTGGATGCGCTTTGCCATCGCTATAATATAGATAACTCAAAACGTACAAAACACGGCGCTTTATTAGATGCTGAGCTTTTGGCTGAAGTTTACCTTGAGCTTTTAGGCGGTGCCGAACCATCTATGAATTTAAGTGTTGAGGTCCAAAAAACTCAAGAAGTGAACACTGTTCAAAATAAGGTTTATCAAGTTCGGCATTTTAGTATAACTCATGAAGAAGAACAAGCTCATCAAAATTTTTTAGAAAACAAAATAAAAGAGGCGATTTGGCTTAAATGAAAAAATTAATCATATGGGATTTTGACGGCGTTTTGGCAGATACCGAAAAATTATGGCTTTATAACAGAATGATAACCATTAACGAAACATTCGGTCTTAACTGGGATTTTTCAACAACATCAAACTATTTACTCGGTATGAGTGATAAAACAAAACGTGAAGTTTTGGATAAATTAGGTTTGCATACAACCAATGATTTTTGGATAAAAAATAAAGAACTTGACTATAAGGCAATGTATGAAAAAGGTTTTGATTTAACAGATGGTGTTCAAGATATATTAAATCTTAATATCAAACAATGCATTGCAACCGGTGGTTTGAAAGAAAAAACAGCAATAAAGATAAAAATTGTCGGTTTGAGTGATTACTTTACGCCTGATAAAGTTTTTACGGCCGATATGGTTCAAAAAGGAAAACCTGAGCCTGATTTGTTTTTACTTGCGGCTCAAAAATCAGGTGTTAAACCTCAAGATTGTATCGTTATTGAAGATTCTGTTGCAGGACTTAAAGCAGCCTTAAAAGCACAAATGATGCCGATTTGTTTTACAAAATACATTAATCCTTTTAATAAAGATTATTTTAATGAAGTCAAAAATCTTCAAGTTAATTATGTTTTTGATGACATGAAAGATATTCAAAAAACGATAGAAAAAATGATTTAAAAAAATCTTGTTTTTGTTATAAAAATAAGATAAACTGACGTTGTTTTATATAAAAGGATAAAAAAGTGTCGGAAATAGGTGAAAAAAAATCATTTCATATTTCGGATTTGAAAGAAAAAGTCCGTCAGACACGTTCTGATGAAAGCCTGAAAGAGTATAATTTAGATAGGCTTTATGAAAATAATTTTTCATGGCAAGCGATTTCTGATGTAACGATTAAAGAAGGTGATGATAAACTTTCACTTCAAACATTTCATAAAAACAATGGCCAAAATTTTCATGCACAAAGTTTAATTGGTGAAAAATTTGCAAAACAAAATTTGAAAAATGCTGATTTTTCAAATGCTGATTTAAGTTATACCGATCTAAAAAATGCCGATTTACAAGGTGTTGATTTTTCGGGTGCAAATTTGACTGAGGCGGATTTATCCGGTGCAAACTTAAACAATGCCGTTTTTACGGGCGCTGTTTTAAAAGGGACAAACTTTACCGGCGCTAAAATGCGCGGTGTAAAACTAAAAGATGCGGATATTGAAGATGCGATTTTGCTTGATGTTGATATGGATGAAATCGCATTGCAAGAACTTCAGGAGCTGGTTGAATTTTTGGCGACTTACTATCCGCATAAACTTAATTTAAGACGTATTAATCTGACATTGCTTGATTTATCAAAAATTGATTTAAAGCAACTTGATTTGCGCGGTGTTGATTTTACAGGTTGTAATTTTACGGGTGTGAATATTTATGAGCTTGATTTGAGTGAATGTATTATTTCTCAAGCGCAAATAGAACAAGCTTTAGGGCGCCCCGTAACACCTAAGGAATTGAAAGAAATTTTAGCACCGAAGAAGAAAAAGAAAAAATCAAGAGGTATTGATTTAACGGAATTTTTCTTTGCTGTCGGACCGGCCGGCGTTTGGGATGCACGAAAACATCCCGGTGTTCGGATTGAAGATATTATGCGTGCCGGAAAAAAACTTTACGATGCTTTCTTAAAGCGTCAGGATACGGATGAAGAAATTTTAGATAAATTCCATAGCCGCAATTTAAAAACGCCGGAGCAAATTGAAAAAGAGCGGCATGAAAAAATGCGCCGCCAGCTGGAAGAAAAAAAATATGAAGTACGCAAAGAAAAAGAAGAAAAAGAAAATGAAAAACGTGAAATCCAGTTCAGAAAAGATGAATATAAAAAAATGCAGCAAAATAAATTAAAAGAAGAGCTTAAAAAAGCCAAACAAAATCAAATTATAGCACACTCTAATACGGGCCGTGAGGGCAGATAAGATGGAAGATACGCTTTTTTCAGCACAACTCAAACGTCCGCTTGCAGACAGATTACGTCCTCAAAATTTAAATGAAGTTGTCGGTCAGGAACAATTAACGGGTGATAATGCACCATTAAAACGTATGCTTGAAACAGGTAAAATTACATCATTTATTTTATGGGGCCCTCCCGGATGCGGTAAAACAACAATCGCACGCTTGATGGCAGAGCATACAAATCTTTATTTTGAGCAAATTTCAGCTGTTTTTTCAGGTGTAGCTGATTTAAAGCGTGTTTTTCAATATGCGATTGAACGGCGTTCAAACCAAGGAAAAGGGACACTTTTATTTGTTGATGAAATTCATCGTTTTAATAAATCTCAGCAAGACGGGTTTTTACCTTATGTTGAAGACGGTACGGTGATTTTGGTCGGGGCAACAACGGAAAATCCGTCATTTGAACTTAACGCCGCTTTATTATCACGTTGTCAGGTTTTTGTACTCAATCGTTTAAATGAAGATGATTTTGAAATTTTGCTTTCGCGTGCGGAAAAAGAAATCGGGCAAAAATTGCCGATTGATGATGAAGCGCGCACATTCTTAAAACAAATTGCAGACGGTGACGGACGTTATATTTTAAATTTAGCGGAAAGTATTTGGGCGTATGCCAAGCAAGGTGAAATTTTTAATAAAGAAAATGTTATGAATATTGTTCGCTCGCGTGCGCCTGTTTATGATAAAGGCCGCGATGGACATTACAATCTGATTTCAGCCGTGCATAAATCACTCAGAGGTTCGGATGTTGATGCGGCGCTCTATTGGGTGGCAAGGATGTTAATCTCAGGTGAAGATCCTCGATATATTTTGCGCCGTCTGGTGCGCTTTGCGATTGAGGACGTGTCACTTGCCGACCCGAATGCGATTGTTGAGGCAATAGCTTTAGCAGAAACATATGAGCGTTTAGGTTCACCGGAAGGTGATTTAGCCGTGATGCAATTGACGGCTTATCTTGCAACAGCACCGAAATCGGCTGCTGTTTATAAAGCGATGGATAAGGCATACGGTTTGGCAAAAAAAACAGGTTCTTTAATGCCGCCGAAACACATTTTGAACGCGCCGACAAAACTGATGAAAAATCTCGGATATCATGAAGGGTATATTTATGATCAGGATTTAAAAGACGGTTTTTCAGGGCAAAATTATTTTCCGGATACGATGGAGCGTGTTAAAATTTATGAGCCGGTTGAACGTGGTTTTGAGCGCGAAATTAAAAAACGTATTGATTATTTTGACAATTTAAGAAAACAAAAACAGGAAAGGCAAAAAAAATGACAAATCATGAAGAAAACATCAAAAAAATCATTATATCCGAAGAAACTTTTGAAACCTTAAAACAGGAAGAAATCGAAAAACTTCGTGAAAAAAAAGACGTGGATATTGTTATCTTATCTCCAAAAGAGGTTTTTTCTCACTATATACATAATACTGCCGGTGTTGCGGCTGTGATTTTATCAAAAACAGAACAAAAAGATTTACTTAATTCATCAGGTGCGGATTTTGGTGTTCCGGAAGATGTTTTTGAGCAAAGGATTAAAGAAATCAAAAAAAATCTTGAACCGATAGAATTTAAGATTCAGGAACTACCTAAACTCCCTGAAATGATAACGGCTTCTTATATTTATAAAGAACAGAAAAACAAAGTAAAACCTTATGTACCGCGCCGTATAGGGACACCAAACAACAAAAAAAGGGGAGGCCGTTAAATGGCCGGTGTTACGGTTGTAAAAATCAAAGAAGATGATGACGGTATAAGACTTAATCGCTGGTTTTTGCGAGAATATCCGTCACTTTCGCTATCGCATCTTCAAAAATTACTTCGAACAAAACAAATCAAGGTTGACGGCAAACGTGCCGAAACCTCAACACGGCTTTTAAAAGGGCAGGAATTACGTCTTCCGCCGCTTGATGAGCAAAAGGCACAAAAAAAAGAAAACTTTATAAAAAAAGATGATGCTTTATTGATACAAAATATGGTCATTTATGAAGATAATGATATAATTATCTTAAATAAACCGTCTGGACTTGCTGTTCAAGGCGGAACAAATCAGTCAAAACATATAGACGGTCTTTTGGATGCCTTAAAATCAGATGGTCAGGAAAGGCCGAAACTTACACACCGAATCGATAAAGATACATCCGGAATTTTGGTTTTAGGAAAAAACAGAAAATCAACACTTGCTTTGACAGAAGCTTTCAGAACACATAAAATCAAAAAAACATATTTAGCTCTTTGTGCCGGCTGTGCAAAATCAAATGAAGGCCAAATCAAAGCACCGCTTGAAAAAATTGGTGAAAAGATGGTGGTTGTAGAAGACGGACAAAAAGCTGTTACAAATTACAGAATTTTGGATAATATCGGGCAAAAATTCTGTTTGGTTGAAGCAGAACCTTTAACGGGCAGGACACATCAAATCAGAGTGCATTTGGCACACATCGGCCTGCCGATTGTCGGAGATACAAAATACGGCCGACGTGAAGATGCAAAAAAGGCAAATTTGAGCTTAAAATTACACCTGCACAGTTATAAAATTGATTTATCTGACGTATTAAATAAAAAAACTGTTGTCAAAGCTAAAATTCCTGATTATTTTATGGCAGATATCAAATCACTCGGTTTTAATTTTAAGGAGAAATAATAAAATGAACAAGGTTTTGAAGTGGATTTTGGGAATTATATCGTTTGTTGTTGTTGCGGCAATTATCGGTGTTGTGATTTTTATCAGCCAATTTGATTTAAATGAGTATAAGCCGAAGATTGAAAAAATCGTTTATGAACAAACGGGTCGAAAACTTGCGTTAAACGGCGATATCAAACTTAAAATTTCGCTTATTCCGACAGTAGCTATTCAAAATGCCGTGTTTGAAAATGCATCTTGGGCGAAGAAAAAAGATATGATTAGCATTAAAGAAGCCGATGTTTCGCTCGCGATTTTACCGCTTTTGGATAAAGAAATCGAAATTGGTGAAATTAATGTGATTGACCCGGTGGTTAATTTAGCTGTTAATAAAGATGGCGTTGCAAACTGGATTTTTGAAAAACCGGGTGAGAAAAATGAAAACGAAGAGCAAGAAGTAAAAGAAGAAAAACAAGAAAAAGAAGAAGTCAACGGTGCCGCGGCGCCTTTTCTTGCAAGCTTTTTTGCTCAAAGAATCAATATTAAAAACGGAATTATCAATTATACGGACGAAAAATCCGATACCAAAACAGCCGTGACAATTAAAAATTTTGAATTGGAAGCTCAAGATAATAATGATGATATTGATTTAATTTTTGATGTTATTTTTAACGGTGATGAAATCAAAGGTACAGCAACAGGTGATTCTGTTAATACAATTCTTGAAAATAAACCCTATCATATTACGCTTGATACAAAAGCGTATGGTGCAATGTTAAAAGCAAAGGCGCTTCTTAATGATTTAACAGGTGATTTGAGCTTTGAAAGTGATTTAAGTTTATCATCGCCGAAAGGTAATTTTGATTTACCTAAAACGGATTTTATCGGTAAAGTTTCAGGCAATTTACAAAAGATAAAAGCAGATATTTCAAAGCTTGATTTCGGCGGTAATGTGATTTCAGGTTTAATAAATGCAGATATTTCTGGATCAAGACCTGTAATTAACGGCAGTATTAAAAGCAATTTAATTGATTTAACAAAGCTTCAAAACACACAAAAAACAGCTTATTTTGAGCTGATAAGTTCTGCAAATGCGGCAAAATTTGTACCAAATGAAAACCTTGATTTATCGGCATTGAACACTGTTAATGCCAATATCAAAGCTGATATTAAACAGCTTATTGTTAATGAGGATATTTCAATTTCGGATGTTGTGACAACCGCTGATTTGAAAAACGGTGTTTTAAGCTTAAATCCTTTAAGTTTTACGGCAGGCGGAGGTGTTGTTTCGGGATATGTAACTGTTAACGGTAATGGGAATATATTTGACATTAATTTAGGTGGCAAAGGTATTGTGGCACAGGATTTTATTAAGTCGTTAGATCCGAGCGGAACATCAAATTTCGGCGTTTTAGAGGGCGGCAGAACAGATATCAATATTGTACTTAAAACAAGCGGTGAAACATATCCGAAATTGGTAGAAAATCTTGACGGACAAGTTTTGTTTGTTATGGAAAAATCAAGACTTCGTGCCGGTGCGATGAAATATTTGAAAGGCAATTTTATAACGCAGCTTTTATCGGCTTTGAGTATTGAGGCAAAAGATCCGAAAATGTCGTTAAAATGTGCAGTTTTGCGTGCGGATTTCAAAAACGGCATGGCAACGTTTCCGAAAGGTATTGTTTTTGATTCTAAAAAAATGTTGATTGTCGGTGACGGTAATATCAATTTGAAAAACGATAAAATCGATATTGCGATTAAGCCTTTTAACGGCAACTTGACAGATACAAATATTGCACAAGCCCTGTCATCACTGATTAAAATAGGCGGTACGGTTTCAAATCCGGGTATTGCGGTGGATACGGCATCCGTGGTTAAAAATGTGGTTGGTGTTGCAATGACGGGTCCTATGTATTTAGGTTCTCAACTTTTGCTTGATGCAGATCCGGCTCCGTGTTATACAGCCTTAAAAGATACAGTGTATTCAGATATGTTTGAGGCACCTAAAGGTGTTAAAGCCGGTGCGCAAAATGCTTATCAAGGTACATCAAATGCCGTAACCGGCGGTATTGATGCCGTGACAGGTGCGGCCGGTGCCGTTGTCGGCGGCAGTGCCGATTTGGTTGGTGGTGCGGCGAAAGGTATGTTTAATTTATTGACCGGAAACAGCGGTAAAAATAAAAAATAATGCATGAAATTTATTTTAAAATCAAAGGTCGTGTACAAGGCGTCGGATTTCGGCGCTTTGTGTTAAATTCGGCTAAAAAAATCGGCGGCCTTTCCGGCTGGGTACGAAATGCCGAGGATGGTTCTGTTGAGGTTTTGGTCAAAGGTAAGGAAGTAGATGTTGAAGAAATAATCGCCTTATGTCGCAAGGGTCCGTTATGGTCAAGAGTTGACGGTATTGAGTTTTTACCAAAGGTGACAAATTATTTTTTACCGCCGATTACAGACGGTATTTTTGAAAGGATATAAAAATGTGTGGTCATACGATATATGCGCTTTCGACGGTTTATGGAAAATCAGGTGTTGCCGTTGTCAGAATTTCAGGTAAAAATGCGCTTGATGCGATTCAAAAAATGACGGATATTGATGTTTTAAAAATAACACCGAGACATGCTTATTTTTCAAAAATATATCACGCAAAAACGCATAAAATTTTGGATGAAGGCCTTGTTTTATATTTTAAGGCGCCAAATTCTTTTACGGGTGAAGATATTGTTGAAATTCAAACGCATGGCTCAAAGGCTGTTTTAAGCTCTGTTTTAGAAAGCTTATCAATGATTGCTGATTTCAGAACGGCTGAAGCTGGAGAGTTTTCAAAACGTGCATTTTATCACCAAAAAATGGATTTGACCGAGGCGGAAGGTCTTGCCGATTTGATTGATGCTGAAACATCAGAACAGCAAAGGCAGGCTGTTTTGCAAATGTCAGGTAACTTAAAAAATCTTTATGAAGGTTGGAGAGAAGAACTTTTGAGGATTTACGCCTACTTAGAAGCATATATTGATTTTCCGGATGAAGAAATTTCAAAAGAAGTCATTGAACAAAATTTGAACACTGTATTTAAACTTAAAACAGATATCAGAAATCATATTCAAAATGCAAATATCGGTGAGCGATTGCGTGACGGTTTTAAGGTTGCGATTATTGGACCGACAAATGCCGGTAAATCAAGCTTAATTAATGCTATTACAGATAGAAAAGCTGTAATTGTATCGGATATTGCGGGGACAACGCGCGATGCAATAGATATTCATCTGGATGTCAATGGTTATCCTGTCATACTCACCGATACGGCCGGTCTTCGGAAGACAGAAGATATAATTGAAAAACAAGGGAT
Source organism: uncultured Pseudomonadota bacterium (assembly GCA_902785935.1). GTDB lineage: Bacteria > Pseudomonadota > Alphaproteobacteria > RF32 > CAG-239 > UBA1254. The sequence goes on along the minus strand of CADAAN010000001.1, from coordinate 95,589 downwards.
TGAGATCGCTTATCAAAAAATGAATGAAGCTGATTTTATTTTAGCTGTTTTTGACGGAACACAAAGTACAAAACAAATATTTTTAAGTTTGCCGAAAGATATTCAAAATAAGATTTTATATTTAGCAAATAAGTCAGATATATTGACAGATGAACAATGTTCTAAATTAAAAAATGAGGGTTGTTATCTCATTTCTGCCAAAACAAAAGCAGGTCTTAAAGAAGTTTTTGAAGCGATTACGCAAAAAATCAAAACAGGCATAGGTTCTCAAAACGGATATCTGATGACGCGGGCTCGCTATCGTGAAGCGCTTGAAGAGTGTTTGGAAAATTTGGACAGGTTTAGTTTTGAAAAGCCGATTGAACTTGGGGCAGAAGATATTCGTATTGCCGCCCGTGCTATTGGTAAAATCACGGGCAGAATTGAAGTTAATGAAATTTTAGATAAGATATTTTCTTCATTTTGCATCGGAAAATAACCTGTTTTTAAGATGTTTCACGTGAAACATTTTATATTTTTTACTGAAAAATCAAACAGTTAAAAAATTATCTGTACCTTATTGAAAAAGTATTTTTTTCACCGGCGACAAAGTTGGCTTCTTCAATGGTATAGATTCGGCGTACGTCATAATTGCCTTTTAAGAGGTCATTAATACTTTGATAGGTTTTACCATTACATTTTAACATAGAATTGCCGTCGCTTTGCTTATCATAAAGAATAAGCTTATTCTTTAAGTCGTTATCATCTTTGAGTGATTGACAATTTATATTTGATTTTTCGCAATAAATCGATTCGATGTTTGATAAATTTGCCCCTAAGAGCATATCTTTGTCAAAATACGCATCCCTATCAATAATAATACCTTTGAGTGCAACACTTCCGAGCTGATGAGTGTTGTTTGACAATTGATAATCAGAGCTATTATTTTTTTTAAATCCCTCCGGAATTGCAAAATATTCGATGCTTGTATTGTAAAAAGCCGCATGTCCGATTTGTTTCAAGTTAGCCGGAAGCTCGGCATTTGTTATCTTCCTATCATCCTGAAAAGCCGCATTTTTAAAACCGATATATACATCATATATTTATCTGATTTTAAGGTTTTGGAAAGAGGTTTGTTTGTCTTAAAGCCTCACCGACAACCATTACGGCGGATAATGCAACATTGATTGAACGTGCATTTTTGTTCATCGGGATTAAAAGTCTGGCATCGGCCGTTTGGTGTACAATTTCAGGTACACCGGCACTTTCACGTCCCATCAGAATAATATCGTTTTTTTCAAAACAAAAATCCGTGTACGGACGGCTTGCGTGCGTTGTTAATAAAATGATACGCCCATAATCTTTTTGATGCTCTGCGCGATAGCTTAAAAAATCGTCCCATGATGCATGGCGTCTGTAATTTGCAAATTCAAGATAATCCATACCCGCACGCTTTAAGCCCTTATCATTAAACAAAAAACCGCATGGTTCTATGATATCCATCGGCAAATCAAGGCACGCCGATAACCTTAAAAGCGTGCCTGTATTTTGTGCAATATCCGGTTGAAAAAGCGCTAAACGCAAGGTCTAATTGCTCCCCTTTTGTGCAAGGCGTGCACTGTAAAGTGCCGCAAAATCAATCGGATTCATCATAATCGGCGGAAGTCCGCTTTCCATCAAACACTGAGCAATCACGTTGCGTGCAAACGGGAAGGTCAATCTCGGAATTTCAATATTTAAAATCGGTTCAAGATGTTCTTCAGGAGCGTTCAAAGTAACAAAAGCAGAATATGTCAGCTCTAAAATAAACAGCTTTTCATCAACCGTATCAGCATTTAATGCAATATTCAAATCAACGGTGTATCCGTTTTCTTCAATTTTTTGTGTTGCAACATTAACGTCAACTTTAAGCGAGGGTTGTTTGCTCATCTTCTTAAAAACTTGTGGTGCATGCGGAATTTCAAGCGACAAGTCTTTGATATACTGACTGTTAATTAAGAGCGAAACCTGAGGTTCTGATGCCTCGTTTGCCTGTTGTTGCGGTTCTTTTTTATTTTTAAATGCCATAATTTTACCTTTCAAAAATGAATTTATGATTTACTGTCATAGCTTAAATATTTTGTTTCGTCAAATAAAATATGACGATTTATCAAAATTACAATTTTACACCACATGATTATTTTTGAAAACTCCCTATTTTAGAGTATTCAAATCCGAGATTTTTAAGTTTGTCTTCATCTAAGATGTTGCGCAAATCAACAATTCGTTTTGTGTGCATTTTTGCAGACAATTTTTCAAAATCGAGCGTTTTAAATTCTTTCCATTCGGTCAAAACAGCAACAACATCCGCGTTGTCAAAGACATTTTCTGGCGATGAGGCATAGTTGATTTGATTGTCCAAAATCTTCTTTGCATTTTCATTTGCTTGATAATCAAAGGCTGTTATATTAATATTTTTGTTGAATTTGAGCATTTGTGATATAATCTCTATGGCCGGACTTTCGCGCACATCGTCCGTCCCGTTTTTAAATGCCAGACCCAAGACGCCGATTTTAGGATTTTTAATATTTTGAACAGAAGATAAAATTCGCTCAGCCATTTTGATTTTACGTTCTTTATTGCCGGCAATTGTCCTGTTGATAAGGCTCATTTCAACGCCGTATTTTTCAGCCATTAAGGACATGGCTAAAGTATCCTTCGGAAAACAGCTTCCGCCGTAACCGGGGCCGGCATTCAAAAATTTGTTGCCGATACGGCTGTCAAGCCCCATTCCAAGCGCGACTTCGTTGATATTTGCACCTGATTTTTCGCAAAAATCTGCCATTTCATTGATATAATGAATCTTCATCGCTAAAAATGCATTTGAGGCATATTTAATTGTTTCAGCAGACGGACGCGATACAAAAATCATATTGATTTTATCTTCAAATGATGCATAAAGATTTTTAATTACCTCACATGCGCGAGGTTTATTTGCGCCGACAACCACTCTGTCAGGATGAAAAAAATCATGAAGAGCAAAGCCTTCACGCAAAAATTCAGGCAGCGAAACCACATCAAAATCCGCATTTTTGTTGTTTTTTGCAATGATTTTTTCAACCATATCTCCCGTGCCGACGGGAACGGTTGATTTATCGGCAATAACGGTATAACCCGTTAAATGAGGGGCTAATTCTTCAGCCGCGGCATAAATATAGCGCAAATCGGCCTCACCCGTTTCGGGGTGGGGCGGCGTTCCGACAGCCAAAATGACAATATCGGCATCTTTAACGGCTTGAGTTGAAGTCGTCAGTTTTAATCGACCGTTTTGAAGAACTTTTAAAAACAAATCCTGAAGGCCGTCTTCGTATAAAGTTAACCGACCCTCTTGTAAATTTTTGATTTTGTTTTCATCTTTATCGATACAAACAACGTTATGCCCTAAACTAGCAAATCCGATGCCACTCGGTAAGCCGACATATCCTGTTCCGATAATTGCGATTTTCATGGTTATTCTCCGTTTTCAAAAGTTATGGCTAAAATATCCGTGATTGTGTCATAATCAAAGCCCGCTCTTAAAAGTATCCCCAAATCTTTTTTCATATTAAGTTTTCTGTCATCCTCATTTATTCTGAAAGGGCCGATGTGTTTTTTTTGCGCAAGCCTTAAAGCTGCGGATTTCGGATCATAATCTTGTGCGTCAATTAAAGCATCAACGGATGATTCGTCAATGCCTTTCGATTTTAATTTTGTCTTGATATAACGAGCGGATTTTCCGGCGGACAAATAATCTCTGACTTTGAGCTCGGCAAAACGCGTGTCGCTGACATAGCCTGAATTTTCAAATTCACAAACAATTTCATCAACAAACCCGTATGCTTCGTCTTTGTTAAATTCCGGATTTTGATAAGCATATTTATCAACACGACGCTTTAAGACATCTTTGAGGTTTTTTGTAGAGCTTTCAAAACGCTCAAGATAATAAAGACCGATATTTTTAAGCCTTGATTTTGTTATTTTTTTTGGCTTTGGTTTTGTTTTTTTCAGCGTGTCTTCAATCATCTCTTGAAAAATCTTTCAAATTAAACTAAATAGGTGTTAAAGTATTTGTATTATAACAAGGAATATCGTTTTGGAAAACAAAAATTTTGACCAATGTGTATCATTTTATCTTGAAGACGGGGCTTTGATGGGGCGTTTTGTGCGCTTGGATAAGGTCTTAAATACCATTTTAAACAATCATCAATATCCGCTTAATGTTTCAAATGCGCTTGCGGAAACAACGACGCTTGCAGCTCTTTGCTCGGCTATGCTTAAATTTGACGGGCTTTTTACACTTCAAATTCAAGGAAACGGACCCGTTTCGCTTTTAGTGATCGACGTGACGGCAAACGCTCAGATTCGTGCTTGTGCTAAGTTTAATGAAGAACAATTAAATAAAGCCAAAACTTTGCGCAAAACGCAGGACATTATTGAGCAAACGCCGCATCTTGTCGGTGGCGGATATATGGCTATGACTGTTGATGGGTTAAATGGTACGCCGCCTTATCAGGGCGTTGTTGACCTTAAAGGTAAAAATTTAAGCGAGCTTGCTTTAAGATATTTCAAAAATTCAGAGCAAATCGATACACATTTAAAGCTATTTTTGCAAAGGCCTCAAACAGAAGGTGAAGGCTTTTTGTCGGCAGGTATTATTTTGCAAAAAGTACCGTTAAAAGGCGGTAAAGATATTGATACGGATGAAGAAAAAATGAACCTTGTATGGGAAGATACGGGTGCATTTATTGAAAGCTTAAAGCCTCAAGAAGTGTTTGATACCGCTCTTTCGAACGAAGAAATTTTAGAAAGACTATTCCATTCAAACAAACTTAAAATCAGTGCTCAAAAAGAATTTGTTTTTGGTTGCCGTTGCAATAAAGAAAAACTAAAAAACACGCTTTCTTCTTTCGACCCAAAAGATTTGGATGATATGGCAGATGACCAAGGCAATATTGAAGCAACCTGTCATTTTTGCGGCCAAAAGTATGTTTTTAAACGCTCGGAACTTCATTTGAAAGAAAAATGCTTGCAATAATTTGTTTTTTGTAATAAAAGCATTATTAATGCAAATAAAAGCAAAAGGAACTTAAAAATGTCGTTGAAGCATATTTTGTTAGCGTTTGTGATGTTGCTCAGCGCCTGTGCCTCACAAAAAGAGACCGCTGAACCCAAGCGCTATCTTGAACCGCGCTTTAATAATGAGCCGAAGATAGAGCTTTTGGTCAATAAAATTGATATTACATCCGAATTTTCGCCCTCGTTTACAAAGCCGAATGTTGAACACCTCTTTCCCGTTTCGCTTGAACGAGCTGCCAGAGTTTGGGCGACAGATCGCCTGCAAGCCGTTGATTTCAGCGTTAATCGTACGGCAGAATTTGTGATTAAAGATGCATCTGTGACTGAAACGGAAGAAAAAGCAAAAGATCTTTTTCATAAAGACAGCCTGAAATATCGTGCAACATTATCAACGGTTTTGAAGGTTGTTGATGCAAACGGTTCTACCGCACAAACTTCAATCGAAGCGTGGCGCGAGCTTGGTATACCGATTGATACACCGCTTGAACAAAAAGAAAAATATTGGCATGAAATGGTTCAAAAACTGATGAATGATTATAATACGAAAATGCAAGAAAATATTGAGCAATATTTGAACATGTATGTCAAAGACAGCACATCGATTTTTGAATACTGAATGATAAATAATCTGTGAAGTAATGGCAGATTGTTGTTTTTTTATATTTTAGCTTGATGTATATTACATTTCATGAAAAAATTAACAAGATACATATCATCGCAAATTTTCAGTGGTTTTTTGCTGGTTGTTTTTTCGTTATTGTCCATGCTTTGGCTTACACAATCACTGAGATTTGTTGAAATGGTGACAAACAAAGGTTTGCCGCTCAGGCTTTTTGTTGAGCTGACAACACTTTTAATGCCGCAGCTTTTCAGTCTTTTGTCTCCGATTGCGGTTTTTGCGGCAGTACTGTTTGTATACAACAGGCTTTTATCAGACAGGGAGCTTGTGATTATGCAAGCTTCGGGTATCAGCCCGCTGAAAAATGCCGCAGGGGCGTTTTTTATTGGTATTGTGCTTTCATTTTTCAGTATTTATGTTCAAAATATAGGTATTCCGAAAGCAGAAGGGGCTTTTCGTCGGCTTGAATGGGAAATCAGAAATAATGTCTCGCATCTGATGTTTCGCGAAGGTGAATTTACCAGTTTAAAAGAAAATTTGACTGTATTTATTACAAAGCATGAAAAAGATGGTTCTGTTTCGGGTATTTTGCTCAGTGATGAAACTAATCCCAAACAAAAAGTGACTTTATCGGCCGAAAGAGGGCGTATTTTATATAAGGATGATCATCCGCGTATTATCCTTGTTAATGGTGTCAGACAAGAAATTGATGTTGAAAGTTCGCGTTTTACATCATTAAAATTTGAGCGCTATTCAGTTGATTTAGGAGCGTTTGGTAAAAGCGGCTTAAAGCCGGCAAGCGTGCGCGAAAAATCGCTTTTACAGTTATTAAATGCCGGCGGAGACACAAATTTATCTGTTGCAGATCAACGTAAACACATTGTTGAAGGTAATCGGCGCATTACAACACCATGGTATAATCTTGTTTTTGCTTTGATTGCCTGTACAGGGCTTTTAATCGGAAATTTTAACCGTCGCGGACAAACAAAAATTATTGCTTTTTCGGTAGCTTCCATGATTATTATTCAGGGACTTGATTTAATATTTACAAATTTGGCCGGTCGCCGACTTTATTTTGTTGTGTTTTTGTACTTAAATTGCTTTTTGCCGTTTTTGGTGTGTTTGTATCTTTTGTGCTTTTACAATCCGTTTATTTGGCGAAGACTTCAAAATTGTATAACAAGGGTGCGCCATGCTTAAAATTTTAAGTTGTTTATTTTTGCTGTTTTTTATTTTTCCCGTAAAGGCAGAACCGATTGCCGGCGAACTTTCGCAAAAATCGCAGGAAAAAACGCCTTTTGCCTATATTGAACCTTCGCAGGATATGACAGATATTTTGCCTGTTTCGCTTGAAACAAAGACGGAGCCTGATATCTATTTTACGGCAGATGAATTAACAGCCGATGAAAAACAAAAAACTATTGAGGCTACGGGCAATGTTGTTATCAGTCGTGAGGATTTGACGGTTTATACGGACAGAATTATTTATAACCAAAAAAATGATACCATTAAAGCCATCGGTCATGTTCAATTGCATGAAAAAGAAGGGATGCGTATTTTTTCCGATGAGGTTGATCTGACCTCTAAATTGACACGCGCGCAGATGAATAAAATCAAAGTCATTATGAGAGATGAAAGCAAACTTTGGGCGGAACATTTTCATAAAAAAGAAAACGATAATAAGGTGATGCGAGATGTTGTTTTTACACCTTGCGATTGTTGTGAAACAAATGATGGAAAGGCCCCTTTATGGCGTATTCGAGCCCGAAAAGTGACACATGATGCAAAAAATAAAAATATGAATTATAATGATGCGTTTTTAGATATCAAAGACGTACCCGTTTTATATACGCCGTTTTTATCACATCCGGACCCGACGGTTAAACGTCGGTCGGGCTTTATGCCGCCTAAAATCGGCAGTTCATCATATTTAGGTGGAATATTTGAGGCAAATTATTTTTGGGATATCAATGAGCATTCGGATATTTTATTTTCGCCGACTTTTACAACCGATAAAGGGATTTTATGGGGCGGAAGGTATCGCGGATATTTGCCAAAAGGTTATGTTGACGTAAGCGGTACGTTTTTAAGAGATGATAATAAATCCAGATCAAAAAATCGTGGTAATTTATTTGCCACAACGCGTTACGAATTAAATGATTTATGGGTAGCAAAAACGGATATTAATTATGCCTCAGACAGTCTTTACTTAAAAGAGCTTTCACTTGATAAAGATGAACAAGCGTGGTTGACATCAAGTGCTTCTTTGGAGCGTTTTGACGGACAAAACTATGCTTCGATTGAGGCATACTATTACAGGCTTATCAGTTATGATTTAAGAGAAAAAGATGAGGCCGCTTTTGAGCGTATGAAATACAACAAGCCTCTCGTTTTGCCACTAATTGAAAGCGAATGGGTGACTGATCCGAACAGCATCGGGGCATATTTAAAAAACGATGTCAGTTTTGCCTCACTGTATCATTCGGGCGGTATGCAGTCACATCGTGCAACAATGATTAATTCATACAATTTGCCGTGGACAAGTCCGTTCGGAGAGCGATATAAAATCGTCGGTTCCATCAAAACGGATGCTTATTATATTAAAGAATACCAATATAACCCGCAAAAAAAGGATTATAACGGCAATCCCGTGCGTGTTTTTCCGCAATTGGGTATTGAATGGCGTTTGCCTTTTGTAAAGGCAACGGATACGACGCGCCAGATTATTGAACCTGTCGTTGTCGGTGTTGTTGCGCCGAACGGCGGTAATAAGCCAAACCGTATTCCCAATGAAGACAGTCAGGATACGCATCTTGAAGATACCAATGTTTTGGATCTTGACAGATATGCCGGTTATGATCGCAACGATACCGGTAGTCGTGTCAGCTATGGTTTTAACTGGAGTACATACGGTAATATATTTGGTCGCACATCTGCTTTTTTGGCTCAGACATACCAATTTAATGATAAAACAAGTTTCAGCCAAAATACGGAAACGAAAGGTCATCTTTCCGATTACGTCGGTCGCATATATGCTGCGCCTTCTGATTTTTTGGATTTAACCTATCGTTTCAGGCTTGATCGTGAAGATTATCAATTCAAATACAATGAACTTGCTTCAAAAATCGGTACAAATATGTTGAATTTGTACGTTTCATACATATATTTGCAAAAAAACAGCAATTCTTCTGAGGCTATAGAGGCAAGAAAAGAACTTTATACGGGCATACATGCCGCTTTGACACGAGATTGGTCTGTCAATATTTATAATCGTCAGGATTTGGCACATCACGGCGGATCACTTGAACATGGCGGCAGTCTGGTTTATGAAGACGAATGCTTTATGTTTGTGACAATGGTTAAAAAGTATAATTCAAATGATCCAGACTTTGATGACTCGTATGAATTTAATTTTTCTTTTTTCTTAAAAACACTCGGCGGTCTTGGATCTTAACTTAAAAAGGGCAAAAAAATGATTAAATATATTGTGACGGTAACAAGTTTTATCTTTGCTTTGAATGCTTTTGCGCAAGCTCCTTTATCGGGTCAGCTTGATGCTGCGGCGCGTGCGGCTAAAACGGGCTCGGTGATGTTTGCTCCGCAAAATCAGGAAGATGAAGCGCGCGAGGCTTATGAAGAAGAGATGCGAGCCAGAGCGGCATATGAAGAAGAAATGCGTGCACGTGAAGAAGCGTACAGACGCGCAGAGGAAGAGCGTTTAAGGGCATTAAAACCCGTCAATCTTTTTGGAAATACCTTAAAAATTTATGCCATAATTAATGGTGAAGTTTTGACCTCACGTGATATGCAGGACCGTGTCAATTCATTTGTTGCAACAACGCAAATTCCGATTACAAAACAAAATAAAGAACTGATTATGGATAAGGTTTTGCAAACGGCTATTGATGAAAAAATCAAATTGCAGGAAGCCAAAAAAAATAATGTTTTAATTTCTTCGGCGGAATTAAAAGAAGGTATGGAAAATTTTGCGAAATCAAATGGTGTGACGCTTGATGAATTTTCAAATATGTTGACGGCGGCACATGTTAATCAAAAGGTTTTTTTAAGCCAGATGAAAGCTGAAATGGCTTGGGCACGTTTGGTGCAAAAAAAAGCGGCACAAAATTTACGAATTTCTCAAGGTGAAATTAAAAAAACGATTGAGAATATTACAAAAAATAATCAAAAGCAAAAATTTATGATTTCGGAGCTTGTCATTTCAAAGAAAAATGGTAAGCATATTGAAGAATTAGTGAGCAATCTTCGACAAGATCCGCGTTTTGAGCTTTATGCGATGCAATTTTCCGAAAGTCCGACGGCCAAAAACGGCGGCCGGCTCGGTTGGGTCAGCAGCGAGCAATTGCCCGATAAACTGGCGACGGCACTTAAAAATATGAAAGAAAACGATGTTTCGGGACCGATTGGCGTCGGCAATGATTATTATATTTTGAAACTTGAAAAAAAATATACGCCGGGTGTTGATAAGCTCCCGACGCCGAGCGAAGCTGAAGTCAGACAACTTTTGCAGGGCAAAAAGATGGAAGAAATTTCAAACAAATATCTTAAAGATTTACGCGCTAAAGCAATTGTTGAAAGAAAGGCTTAACACAGGCTGTGATAAATTTTGAAAAAACCCTTAAACAGACGGTTGATGCATACGGCCTGATGGCAAAAAAAGCACTCGGGCAAAATTTTTTGCTTGACCAAAACGTGACGGACAAAATTATTCGCGAATCGCTTGAAAAACAGGGCTTAAGCAGTTTTGAAAAACAAAATGTTTTGGAAATCGGCCCCGGTCCGGGAGGACTGACGCGTGCTATCTTAAAAAATCAGCCGGCGCATTTAACCGTTATTGAGATGGATGAGCGCTGTATTGAGATTATGGAAAGCCTTAAAACTCAGACAGGCGCTGATATGGATATATTCAATCTTGATGCTTTAAAATTTGATGTTCGAACGATAAAGCAAAAGCCTGTTCAAATTATCAGCAATTTGCCTTATAATATTTCGGTGCCGCTATTGACCGGTTGGCTCAAAAATGCAGACGTGATAAGTGCGATGACCTTGATGTTTCAAAAAGAAGTTGCTGACCGCATTTGCGCATTGCCTCAGACAAAAGATTACGGCAGGTTGTCGGTTTTGGCGCAATTGGTATGCGATATCAAAAAGCTGATTACACTTTCACCGCAGTATTTTACGCCACCACCGAAAATTTATTCAACAGTTTTGCTGTTTCGTGTGCGCAAAGACAGACCTGATAATACATTGATTGAAAAGGTTGAAAAATTAACACAACTGGCTTTCTCTGGCCGCAGAAAAATGATAAGGCAGAGCTTAAAATCCATAAAAAATTTAGAAGAAATTGCCTTTAAGAGCGGTGTTTTGTTGACTTCTCGTGCGGAAGAAATAACACCCGAACAGTACTTAAAAATGGCTGAAAATATTTGATTAATTTGTTTTCTTTGCTTGACTTGTACCGTTTTAAGTCTATAATTGGTAAAAAATTAAATAAAAGGAGAAATTTTATGCCGAACATTGAAAATTTAAATAATAAATCTTTTGGCGAACAGCGCCCTTATGAAAGACGCCCTTTTGAAAATCGCGGTTTTGAAAAAAGGCCTTTTGATCCTAATCGTCCGCGTCCTTTTCATCCATATTATAAGGCAAAAGATGGTCTTGGTCGCGCACACTTGTTTGCTGCGGCAATTTTAGGTTTTTCAATTGCGCTGGCGGGTTTTTTTGTCGGTCATGCGTATTATGATGCTCAAACACATGTTAATACCGTTATAGTCAAAGGTTTGTCAGAAAAAGATGTTAAAGCGGATTTGGCTATTTGGGAAATGAAGTACGTTGTCACGGGTAACGATGTGGTGAAAGCTCAAAAAGAAATCGCATCGCAAACAGAGGTGATTAAGTCGTTCTTAAAAGACAATGGTTTTGATGAAACGGAAATTACGGTTGGTCGTTTGGAAACAAATGATTTGAATGCGAATCCGTATCGCAGTTCATATGAAAATAATTTAAGATTCATCTTAAATCAAACAATTACGGTTAAATCAAAAAATGTTGAAAAAGTTGCTTTAACATTGAACAAATCAGGTGATTTGGTGGCTAAAGGGATTATTTTTAATTCTGATTATGGTTCTCCCGTATCATATTTGTTTACAAAATTAAACGAAATTAAGCCAAAAATGCTTGCTGATGCAACAAAAAATGCTAAAGAGGCAGCTTTACAGTTTGCAAAAAGTTCGGACAGTAAAGTCGGAAAAATTAAACATGCCAACCAAGGTGTCTTTTCAATTTTGCCGAGTGAGCAGACAGCCAGCGCGACAGAAACAACACAAATTGATAAAAAGGTGCGCGTTGTTTCAACGATTGAATATTGGCTTAATTAAATTTGAGATTAAAAAGAATAAAGACAAGCAAATATTTTAAGGAAAATATCATGAAAAAAATACTTGCAATGTGTTTTGCTGTTTTTGGTTTAGCCGGTTTTGAGGGTTTATCTTTACAGTTGCATACATTTGATGTTGAAAATTTAAATGCCTCTGCATGGTCTGTTTCTCAGGATGGGACGACAATTAAAGCCTATAACCACGCAAACAGTTTAGAATTAACTTTTTTTGTGGACAGTTTTTTGCCTCAATCTCCGCAATGCCTGTCCAATAAGCGCATCAAAGACATTAAATTTGATATTGATGTGTATAAGCGCGCTCAAAAAGGTGATTCAAACTGGGCAAAAATGCTTGAGCGTATGAAGATTAGTTTTATCGGAAAAGGGTTTAGTGAAGAAAAGCGTGTTTATGGCTCAAATTTAATTAAAAACAACGTATCTTTTCGCGTCGGAGAGGTTGTGCATATCGGTACATTGCAGTTTTTGGCGCCGTATCCGTGCGATGCGGTTGATCATATGAAAATGCGTGTTACGGATATTTCCGTTCAAGGAAAACGGTTGCCGCCGCTTGAATTTATGATTAAATTAAACAAATAAACAGCAAAAGCCGCTTAAAAAAGCGGCTTTTTCACTAACAACACAGATAATCTTCAGCGATTAAAATCGCAACGGGGATGATAAGTCGCCACATAGGGATAAGACGGCGCCGAAACGGCACGGATTTGGGCACTTTGGCAGTAAACATACCGCAAAACGCGCCGAAAATCGTGACCCATTCGGCCTCAAGCCACAGAAGAGTACTGTTCCGGCTGAATTCAGGCATTTGATAGCCGTTGAAAAAAGCCAGAAAGACCATCACGATAAATGCTCCAAAAATTGGAACGGCAACCTCACCGTTTTTGTTGAAGGCAAGGATTGCAAAAGCAAGACCCATAACGAGGGCGAAAAGAAAAATTTGGTATTCCATAATTGTACAATTTTGTTACGCCTATTTTATAAAACACAAAAATTTTGTCAAGATAAATTTACACATTGACGATAAAAAAAATATTTTTTTTGCTTTACTTTTAAAAAATAGTATGTTATAGAACTCGCTGAACGGGAATTATTATGGGGGTATAGCTCAGTTGGGAGAGCGTTTGAATGGCATTCAAAAGGTCAGGGGTTCGATTCCCCTTACCTCCACCAATAAAAGAAGGGTTTGATGATTTTCAAACCCTTTCTTGTATACAAAAACGCACCCTTGAAAAGGTGCGTTTCGATAAAGATTTAACAGCAGCTAAGGCCTCCAGGTTTATGAGGTTTGACGTAGGTCATTAAGATGGTTCCATCTTTTTCTATACTTTTAAACCGAACTTTGAGCGGTTTTTCTTCTTTTGCAGCCTTGAAAGCATCGTCGCTGATGACATAAACATAAAATTTTCGCCATCCCTCGCATATCGTGCCTCGAACGCCGAGAGATTGTATCTGTTCATGCGTTATCAATACGGTTTCTGCAAATTTGAGGTCATAAACCTTATGCGTTCGAATTGTCAGATCAAAAAGCGAAAACCACGACAAAACAATCGCGCCGTATACTAAGGTATAACCAATCCAATGAGCTTCAATTAAACCAAAAACGATGCAACCCGTAAGCGCCAAGATTTCAACGGCAAAAAGCACGTCGTAGACAATCGGATGAATGTGTTGTTGAAACACACGCGTTCCTCCATAGCCGATTAATGTATGGAAGAGAAGTAAGATAAATAAAATCATAATGATAAATAGTTAATTGGTTGAACATAAACTTAAACGAATGATTTTTGTTTATAATGCTTTTTTGCGTGTTTGTCAATTTTTTTTAATTTTCTTTTCCAAATTTCAAAAAAAAGGTTGCATTTTGTTTTTAAAATCGTTATAAAGAGCCAAAACATGTTTTAATTTGTGATAAAAGGTGAAAAATTATGGCACGTGTGACGGTTGAAGATTGTGTTGAAAAAGTCCCGAACAGATATGAACTTTTAATGGTGGCGGCTCAACGCGCAAAAGATATTGAACAAGGAGCACCGCTTCGGGTTGAGCGTGACAATGACAAAAATGCCGTTGTTGCTTTGCGTGAAATTGCCGAAGATAAAGTCAGCATTGAAGAGTTGCAAAAATCCTTAGTCTTAAATCTCCAAAAATATGTCGAGGTTGAAGAACCTGAAGAGGAAGAAATTGAGATTGTTGCCGCTGAAAAAGAATTGGCGGATTTGGATGCCCAATTTGATACGTCGATGCTTTTGGATGAAGGCTTGGATGAAAACATGCAAATCACGGATGAATCGGGCGATTCGCTTGATGATTTGGGCGATGACCAGCTTTCGGACGATGATTTTGATGATCAATTTGAAGATGGCGGTTCTGATGATTTTTCAGATGAATCGGATGAATATTAAGATTATATCAATCTTTTAGAAGTATTTTAAATGGCAGAACGTTTGTATTCTGCCATTTTTTATTCAAAGAAAGACTTTAAGCAAAAAATGTTAAGACAGTATGAACTTGTTGATTTGGTCAAATCTTATGACCCTGATGCCGACGAAGATGCTTTAAATAAAGCATATGTTTTTGCCATGAAAAAACACAGCGGGCAATTTCGTACGTCAGGTGATCCGTATTATTCGCATCCGATTGAAGTTGCCGGTATTTTAACAAAATTCAGACTGGACAGCGCATCGATTATCGCAGGTCTTTTGCATGATACGGTTGAAGATACCGATACGACAATTGACGAAGTGCGCAATCTTTTCGGTGATCAGGTAGCCACTTTGGTCGACGGATTGACAAAGCTTGCGACGATTGAACAAAAATCCGGCAGTTTAAAGCAGGCTGAAAATTTCAGAAAACTTTTGCTTGCAATGTCGGATGATATTCGCGTTTTGCTTATCAAATTGGCCGATCGTCTGCACAATATGCGAACACTGCATTATTGTCCCGAAGATAAGCGTGCCCGCATTGCCAAAGAAACGCTTGATATTTATGCTCCTTTAGCCGAAAGAATCGGTATGCAGGAAGTCAAAGACGAGCTTGAAGAAATTGCATTTGCCGAGCTTTATAAAGAGGCGCACGACTCGATTATTGCTCGCCTTAACTTTTTGCGTGAACAGGGCAGTAATATTATTCCGCAGATTATCGCCGCGCTTGAAAAAGATATGTCCGACAACGGCATTGAAGCAACCGTTACGGGGCGTGAAAAAGCGCCGTATTCGATTTGGCGCAAGATGCAACAAAAAAACGCTTCGTTTGAACAGCTTTCGGATATCATGGCGTTTCGTATTTGCGTTGAAGATATTGCCTCGTGTTATCAGGCGCTTGGTGTGATTCACAGCAAATATCATATGGTGCCGCGCCGCTTTAAGGATTATATCTCTACCCCGAAACCGAATGGTTATCAATCTATACATACCGGCGTTATCGGGCCTTTGGATACAAGAATTGAAGTTCAAATCCGTACATATCAGATGCACGAGGTGGCTGAAAAAGGTGTGGCGGCACACTGGGCCTATAAACAGGGGCAAAAAGCCGAGGGTATGAGTTTTCGCTGGATTCGCGAGCTTTTGGAAATTTTGGAACAGGCGGCTAATCCGGAAGAGTTTTTAGAAAACACAAAGCTTGAAATGTATAACGATCAGGTTTTTTGTTTTACGCCAAAAGGTGATTTAATCGGTTTGCCGCGCGGGTCGACACCGGTTGATTTTGCTTATGCGGTACACTCACGCGTCGGAGATACGTGTGTCGGGGCAAAGGTCAACGGCGAGATTGCGCCTTTGAGAACGGTTTTACAAAACGGTGATCAGGTCGATATTATGACCTCAAAATCGCAACATCCTTCCGTCGAATGGGATCGCTTTGTTGTCACCGGCAAAGCAAAGGCCGCCATCAGGCGTTATGTCAGAGCCACCAAGCGTGAGCAATTCGTCACTCTGGGTAAAGAAATTTTAGAGCGTTTGTTTAAGACTGAAAATCTTGAATTTTCGGACAAGGTTTTGGTCGGTGTCATGCAAAACTTTTCTGCCGAAACAATCGAAGATATTTTTGCTAAAGTCGGTGAGGGATTGATTACCGGTTGGGATGTTTTAAGGGCATGCTATCCGGCTTATAAGCAATCTAAAATGGGTAAAATGGTTGAAACCCTGAAAGCGCCTTTGTTTAAACGAAAGAAAAAAGCTCCGGCCTTAAAAATCAAAGGTTTAATTGAGGGAATGGCTGTCAATTTCGGTAAGTGCTGTCACCCATTGCCGGGAGATCGTATTGTTGGTATTGTCACAACGGGTAAAGGTGTGACGGTGCACAAAATTGATTGTAAAATGCTTTCAAAATTTAAGGATACGCCTGAGCGTTGGCTTGATATCGACTGGGGCGAGGATGCCAAAGCTGAAGTACATACGGCGCGTATTAAAGTTATGCTTTCAAACGAACCCGGGGCTCTCGGGGATTTATCAAACCTGATTGCCAAAGAAGGGGCGAATATTTCAAACTTGAATATTGCCAATCGGCTATTAAATTATTTTGAGCTTTTGATTGATGTTGAAGTCAATGACGTGGAGCACTTAAATCATATTATTGCATCTTTAAAGTCATCAAAAGTGGTTCGTTCTGTTTCACGCGCTTTGGAAGCTTAAAATAGAAAATGAAAAACTTAAAGCTAAAACTGCTTGAGCGCCTTGGTGCGCTCAAAGCATCAGATAATGCAATCGCTTTGGGATTTGCCTGCGGGGCAGGTATCTCAATGACGCCGTTTATCGGATTTCACAGTATTTTGGCGATTTTGAGCGCATGGATGATGCACGCCAGCATACCATCGGCGCTTATAGGCACAATTGTCGGCAATCCGTGGACATTTGCGCTTATTTGGCCAGCAACATATGAAACGGGACGTTTGATTTTAAGTGTTAATGCGAGATCAAATATTGATTTTATAATGATATTTAAAAACCTGAAAGAAGCGTTTTTGAAAAGCGATTATGCAGATGTTTTGCTTGATGTAAAAGAGGTTATTGTTCCGATGATTGTCGGTTCCGTCTTGTTTTATGCGGCTACGTTTTTAATCAGTTTTTTTGGTATAAAACAGCTTTTAAAAAGGGTGCGAAAAAATACCCCGATTTAAAGAAAAATCGGGGCATTTTGTATTTTGATTTTTTAAAGACTGATTATCTGTCGAAAATTATTTTTTGGCCGCTTTTTTTGTTGTTGTTTTTTTTGCCGGTGAGGCTTTTTTAGCGGTTGTTTTTTTTGTTGTAGCCTTTTTAGTGACTGTTTTTTTTGCCGCTACCGTTTTTTTAGCTGTTTTTTTAGGAGCAGCTTTTTTTGCCGCAACCGTTTTCTTTGTTGCTTTTTTTACGGTTTTCTTTTGAGCGGTTTTTTTCTTAGCGGCCGCTTCTTTCTTTTTAGCCGCGGCTGCTGCCTTTTTTTCGGCTTTTTTAGCGGCATCAGCGGCTTTCTTTTCAGCTTTTTTCTTGGCATCAGCGGCTTTCTTTTCGGCTTTTTTCTTGGCATCGGCGGCTTTTTTCTTGGCGGCTTTCTTTTTGTCGGCAAGACGTTTTTTCTTTTGAGCGGCCTTTTGAATTTTTGCTTCGGCTTTTTCAAGCTTTTCTTGAGCGGCATTTAAGGCCTCATCCAAAGCAAATTCAGAACAAAGACCGATGGCAACCGGATTTTTAGCCCTCAGATAAATCATATCTTCACGCGTGCCTTCACGAACGCCTGAGATTGTGGGTTTTGTTGTGCCGACCAACTTACAGATTTGCGCATCTGTCAGGTCAGGACAATTTTGTATCAGCCACAAAATTGCCGCAGGTTTGTCCATACGTTGAGAGGGGGTCAAAATCTTTTTGTTGCGCGCATTGATTTCTTTAACATTTTTTTCCATCACGTTTGCGACCAAATCAGCAGAAGGATCAGCCTCACAGCGCTTGATTTCTTCAGCTGTTAATTGACCGTTTGTAATCGGGTTAAAACCGATAATATTATAAGCCACATCGCCGTCGGCAATTGCCTGAACTTCAAGCTCATGCAATTCGCAAAATGTCGCAATCTGGCGAAACGTCAGCATTGTGTTGTCGACAAGCCAAACAGCCGTCGCTTTAGGCATTAAAGGTGCAGTCATTTTTGTTATCCTTTCTTTTTAATAAATCTTGATAACCGCACAATACGAAAAAATAATTTCAAACGCAAGCAAAATATTCAAAATAAGTAAAAAATATTTGACTTTGGGTTCAAAATGCGGCATACTTGAAAACAGACAATAAAAAAAATTTTTGTTGTTGAGTGCCCATAGGGCACGGGGCTTTGAACGGCTCTTTGTTACGAGGTACCTTGCAAGGTATCCGTTTAGGATACTTTTTTGGTATTTAAATTCCCCGTTTGATTGGGGGGCTGATGGTGTATGTACAGGAATTTTATTCTAAAGACTATCAGAGTCATCTCTCGTAACATGATTGTTCAACTCCCCGATCGCTCCTTAAATGGTGCGACTTTTTTTAATGACATAAAAAAGAAAACAGGAGAAAATATATGAAATATAAAAATGAACGAGGCAGAAGCATGGTCGAAATGCTGGGTGTTTTGGCGATTATCGGCGTCTTGTCAGCCGGCGCACTGGCCGGTTATTCAAAGGCAATGACGCAACACAGACTCAACAAACATACTCAAGAAATCAGTTATCTTTTGGCAACGGTTATTTTTAATGCGGATAAATTAAAAGAGGGAAGTGATGATATGATTGATGAGCTCAGAGCCTTAAATGCTTATACATGGCCCATTGAGATAAAATCCACGTCATCACAACAATATGTCTTAGACTCTTTTCACAACAATCTTTTTTTTGAAAATCATGCCAAACACGGTGGCGGATATGCAATCGAAGTTGAACTTATACAATCGGATTTTATGCCAAAGATATGTTATAATTATATCAATGTATTCAAAAATTTGGCTCAGGATTTGGATATGATTTATGCTGTCAAAAGAAAGTCCGGAAAAAGAGAACGCGACACATATGCCGGTAAAACCTGTACAACCGGCAGATGCTTAAAATCAATGACAAATACGGATATTATTAATTTATGCCAAAGGGCGTGTGAAGGTTCTGACAGTTGTTCTTTATATGCACTTTGGGATTATCCTGCATCAACGGTGGCAAACTTGCTCGGGCAATAAGTATTCAACACAAACCGCTTTCAAAACGCTCAAAAATTCATCTTGCGGAATATGGATTTCGTCAGGATAGGGGTTTTCAATCAAATTCAAAACCGTATCGGTCGGCACATATTGCCCCATAAAATGGCGGATAAATGCCCACTTGGCAGCATTTAGGTCAGAAACGTCGTAACCGATTTGGCTTAAAAGCTCTTTTTCATCGGAGATTTCAACTTTTTTTGCATTTTTCAAATCATACCAAACGCCTAAACCGTGTTTTGAAATATAGCGCCAAGGAAATGCTTTGCCCGGATCCGGTTTTCGGATGGGCGCAATGTCCGAATGTCCTAAAATGCGCGTTTTTTTGATGTGATATTTGCGTTTCAGACGTTTGCATAATCTGATAAGTGCTGAAATTTGCCGGTACGGGTAGGGCGCTTGCCCGAGGCTTGAAGAGCAAAGCTCAATACCGATGGAATTGTGGTTGAGATTTTCTTTTTTTTGCCAATAACTTTTGCCTGCATGCCAAGCACGCTTTTTATCATCAACAAACTGATAGATTTTGCCCTTTTCATCAATCAAATAATGGCTGCTGACCTCATGGCGCCGAAAGCTTTCAAGTGCACCTTTCAAATCGTGTGCGATTGAATGAATCACAATCATATCGATTTTTGCATTTCGCTCATCAAAATAAGGCAGATTGATGCGTTGCATTTTATCTCTCAAGCTTTTTATATTTCAGGCGGTGGGGTTTTAATGCATCTTCACCCAAACGGCGGCATTTATCTTTTTCATATTCTTCAAAGTTGCCTTCAAACCATTCTACATGCCCCTCGTCTTCATAAGCCAAAATATGCGTTGCCAAGCGATCTAAAAACCATCTGTCGTGTGAGGTGACCAAAACACACCCCGGATATGCCATAATGCCCTCTTCAAGCGAGCGCAATGTGTCGACGTCTAAGTCATTCGTCGGCTCGTCAAGCAAAATAACGTTAGCACCTTTTTTAAGCATTTTTGCTAAATGCACGCGGTTGCGTTCACCGCCCGAAAGTTGACCGACCTTTTTTTGTTGGTCAGAGCCTTTAAAATTAAACTGCCCGACATAAGCGCGCGAGGGCATTTGCTTTTTACCCAAAATCATCATATCAAGCCCGTCAGAGATTTCTTCCCATACGGTTTTGTTCGGGTTCAGCTCATCGCGCGTTTGGTCGACATAACCTAAATCGACCGTATCGCCGATTCTAATCTCACCCGAATCGGGTTTAACCTGCCCCGTAATCATCTTAAATAAGGTTGTTTTGCCGGCGCCGTTCGGCCCGATAATGCCGACAATTGCGCCCTTCGGAATCTTAAACGAGAGGTTGTCAATCAAAACCCTGTCGCCATACGCCTTGCTGATATTTTTGGCTTCAATCACCAAATCGCCCAAACGTTCCGTCATCGGAATATTAATATAAGCATGCGTGATTTTGTCTTTAACAGCCTCGGACAAAAGCTCTTCATAAGCATTGATACGCGCCTTTGATTTTGCCTGACGCGCTTTCGGGTTCTTTTGAATCCATTCCAACTCACTTGCAAGCGTGCGCTGACGAGCCGATTCTTCTTTAGCCTCTTGCTCTAAGCGCTTTTGTTTTTGCTCTAACCATGAGGAATAATTGCCCTCATAAGGGATACCTTGCCCACGGTCAAGCTCTAAAATCCAGCCTGTTACATTATCCAAGAAATATCGGTCATGGGTAACCATCACAACCGTACCTTTATAGTCTTTTAAGTGCTGTTCGAGCCATGCCACCGATTCGGCGTCCAAATGGTTTGTCGGCTCGTCTAAAAGGAGCAAATCAGGTTTTGAAAGCAAAAGCCGGCATAGTGCAACACGTCTTTTTTCACCACCGGAGAGTTTTGTAACATCTGCGTCTTTGTCCGGACATCTCAAAGCATCCATTGCAATTTCGACATTGCGCTCCAAATCCCAACCGCCGACGGCCTCAATTTTTTCGGAAAGTTCGGCCTGTTTTTCAATTAAAGCGTTCATCTCGTCATCTGACATCGGCTCGGCAAATTTTAACGAAACTTCTTCAAATTCTTTTAACAGGTCACGAACTTCAGAAACGCCGTCCATCACATTTTCCATCACGTTTTTGTTCGGGTCTAACTTCGGTTCTTGCTCTAAATAGCCGACTTTGACGCCATCGGCTGCCCATGCTTCACCGTTAAATTCTTTATCAACGCCTGCCATAATTTTTAATAGTGTTGATTTACCGGCACCGTTTACACCTAAGACACCGATTTTTGCCCCCGGCAAAAATGAAAGCGTGATGCCCTTAAAAAGTTCTTTTCCGCCCGGAAAAACCTTGCTTAAATTTTGCATCACAAAAATATATTGATAAGAAGCCATTTCTTTTTTTCCTTTGTTTTTTTAGTTAAAATCCGTCTTTAGCCTGACGCTCGCGAAGCGCTTTTTGATATTTCGGGTCATTTAAGATTTGATTGTGCATTTGATTGTAGCTTTCAATCATTTTATCGCGTGCGGTCGGGTCTTTTTTGTAAACAAGCGTTGCGTCATAAGCATTGCGCGGTGCATACATTTTGCCGTCCGGCATTTTAATTGTGCCGTCACCGTACAAAACGGCCTTAAAAATAGATTGCCTGTCAAAAGCATCGGCAATAGAGGCACAATCACTCATACCGTCCCTGATTTTTGCAATAAAAGCTTCAGCCTTTGCTTCATTATAAGCACGCATACCTTCTTCCTGCATCGCATTGTTTTTGGCTTTGGTAATCAAAATTGCCCTTGCCAGCATTTCAAACGTATCGTATTTTGAAGCCTGGCACGCAAGCCCTTGTCCCGAAACAAACCCAAGCGCTTTAACTTCTTCGGTATACGTTGGTTCGGCGGCATTTGCACCGGCCGAGATTAAAACACACAAAAATGCGACTGAAAACTTTTTCATTTTGAAAAATCCTTTTTGATTAATTTGCACACAGGCTACAACAAATAAGTAAAAAAGCAATTAAAAAAACAAAAGAACCTGTTTAAATTTGTTGTTACAGGCCTTTGTTGGAATAAAATATGTTGAGGATAACAAAAAACTTATTGCATATTTTTTTTCAGGTGTTATTAAATGTAACAAAACGAATTTGTTTTATAAATTCGTTATATTGGTTTGAAATTTTAACAATAAAGGAAAAATATCAATGGTATCTATGGCAGAAAGAATGGCTGCAAATTTGGATATGTCGGCTTTTTCTAAGGCAGAAGACTTAAAAAAGAGATTATGGTTCACGATTTTAGCACTGATTATTTTCAGATTAGGGACATTTATTCCGTTGCCGGGGATTGATGCCGGTGTCTTATCTGAAGTTTTCGCACAGCATTCGGGCGGAATCTTGGGCATGTTCAATATGTTTTCGGGTGGTGCTTTATCACGTATGACGATTTTCGCCTTGAATATTTTTCCTTATATTTCGGCTTCGATTATCATTCAGCTCGGGCAAAGCGTTATTCCTTCACTGATGGCTTTGAAAAAAGAGGGTGAAGCTGGACATCGTAAAGTGACCCATTACACGAAGATTTTGACCGTATTTATCACAATCATTCAAGGTTATGGTATTGCGGTCGGCTTAGAGAGCATTACGGGTGCGGGCGGTGCATCGGCCGTTGTGATACCGAGCTTTGTCTTTCGCTTTACAACAATGGTTTCTTTGGTCGGTGGCACGATGTTTGTGGTGTGGCTCGGCGATCAGATTACCTCTCGCGGTGTTGGCAACGGTTCGTCCCTGATTATTACCGTCGGTATTATTGCAAACATTCCGGCGGCTTTGGCGCGCACGTTTGAGCTCGGGCGTATCGGCTCAATGTCGATGGCTGTGATTGCGCTTTTGCTTGTGATGGCACTGGCTTTGGTTTATATCATTGTTTTTGTTGAGCGTGCGCAACGCAAAATCATTATTCAATACCCCAAGCGTCAGGTCGGTATGCGTATGAGCGCGGCCGAAAGTTCGCATTTGCCCTTGAAAATCAATCCGACAGGTGTTATTCCGCCGATTTTTGCAAGTTCGCTTTTGTTATTACCGATTACGATTGCAAACTTTTCGGCTCAAAACGGCCCGTCATGGGTGCAAACCTTAAATCAGTGGCTCGGTCACGGTCAACCGCTTTATTTGATTTTGTATGCTTTGCTGATTGTGTTCTTTTCATTTTTCTACACGGCTGTTGTTTTCAATCCTGAAGAAACGGCAGATAATTTGAAAAAGCACGGCGGTTTTATTGCGGGTATTCGCCCCGGTAACAGCACGGCAGAATATTTGGACTATGTTATTACGCGTTTGACGGTTTTAGGTGCCGCATATTTAACAGCGCTTTGCATCTTGCCTGAAATTTTGATTGCAAAACTTTCCGTTCCGTTTGTTTTGGGCGGGACAACGCTTTTGATCGTTGTTCAAGTCACGATGGACTTTATGACGCAGGTTCAGTCACATTTGATTGCATATCAATATGAAGGCTTGATTAAAAAGGCCGCTTTGGTTAATCAAAAAAGACGTCGCTAAAAAATGCAAAAACCGCTTAGAATTGTTTTAACGGGTGCGCCCGGGTGCGGAAAAGGCACTCAGGCGCGCATTTTGCGTGATAGGATAGGGATTTGCCACTTATCAACCGGTGAGATGCTTCGTGCTTATGCCCTTAAAGATACGCCTTTGGGTCGCGAGCTTAAGGCGTCGCTTGAACGGGGTGAATTTGCAACAGACGAGATGATTGTTGATATGGTGTCTTCGCGCATTGATGAAGAAGATTGTCAAAACGGGTTTATTTTAGACGGTTTTCCGCGCACACTGCCTCAGGCCGAAGCCTTAGAAGATATTGTCAAACAAAAAAACATCTCTCTTGATGCGGCCATTGAAATTCAGGTACCTGATGAGATTATTATGGAGCGCATTTTAGGCCGTTATACTTGTGCGGTATGCGGCGAAGGTTATCACGACAAAAACAGAAAGCCGAAGATATACGGCGTATGTGATAAATGCGGTGCAACAGAATTTGTGCGCCGTGCCGACGATAATCGCCAAACGGTCAAGAACCGCCTGATTAATTATCGCCAGTTGACTTATCCGACAATATCCTATTTTGAGCGATTGGGTTTGCTCCATTGTGTGGACGGAACAGGTTCAATTGAGGCAACTGCCAAAAAAATCGCCGATATTTTGGGGCTTGCAAAATAATTTAATATGATGTTTGGATATAAAAAAGACGCAGATTTTTTATCTGCATCTTTTCTTCAGACTTTAGCGATACCTGATTGAAAATGTATTTTTTTTGCCGGCAACGGCACTGGCCTCATCGATGGTATAAATGCGTTTTGGAATATACTTTCCCTTGGCTAAATCCGCAAGGCTGGAATATTGCTTGTTTTTATAGATAATATCTCCGTTTTCATTGATTTCATATGGTTGAATGCGCGTTTCATATCCGGAATTATTTTCTTCAATCAATTCTTTACATGTTTTTGTTCTTTTTTCCGACTCGTTACAAAATATAACAACATCATTTGGTAAACCCATCCATTCTTCAATAGTATCCAAAGACTCTCCGATAACAATGCCTTTAACCGGAGAGTTTGTAAACATCCATGACCCCATTTGTTCAACATTATCCGGTATAACAATGGATTCAAGCGATGTTCTTTGAAAGACTTCAAAGGCGATATAAGATAAAGATTGTGGAAGAGAAACCTCTTTAATTGATGCGCAATCTTCAAACATATTTCCGCCGAGGTGGGTAATTCCCTCTTCAACAACCACTTTTTCAATATCATCTCGTCCTGCCCAAGGATTAGCATTTACCGGATCTGTATGATAATCAGAGTAGTATCTTGTGGCTCCGCTTCCCGAAACAGTTAAAACACCGTCTTTAAGTCGTGCAATACATATACCACTTCCGCTGCAATCCCAACAATTTTGCTCACCATTTGCACATCTTTCAACGGCATTGACATTAAATGTCGTCGTTAATGCTAAAATCAAAATCATTTTTTTCATATTTTTTCTCCATTCTTAATGACATTAAAAAAGTCGCACCTTTTAAGAGCGACGGGGAAGTTAAAGAATCATGTTGTAGAAAATGACTTCCATAGCCTTTAGAAAAAATCTTGTACATTCGCCATAGATTCCCCGACAAATTTCGGGGATAAGTGTGCTTTTTAAAACAAAAATAGCACCATAAAATTACAGTGATATCCGGCACTGTCTACAACAAGAGCTCTTTAACAGCCCCGTACCCTATCAGGGTACTTGATAAGAAAAAATTTTTTCTTATCTACCTTTAATTATAAAGTGTTAAAAGAACAAAGTCAAGAATTTTTAAGTCGGATTTTCTTATAAATGCCGAGGGCTTAAAACATGCCTTTTTTCTTAAAAAAGATGGTGGCAAAAATCGTTAGTATGACAGAAATTGCAATCACAATCAAAAATCCGTACGGATTTGCGGCAACAGGTACGGGAACGTTCATACCCCAAAATGATGCAAGCATCGTCGGTATGGATAGGATAATTGTGATGGCGGCCAAAAATTTCATCACAAGGTTTAAGTTGTTGTTGATGATTGATGCAAAACCATCCATCATGCCTTCTAAAATAGAGCGATGCATATCAACCATTTCTATGGCTTGTTTATTGTCGACAATCACGTCGTCTAAAGCATCCATATCGTCTTCAGAAAAAGCAATAACGTTGGCAAATGTTTTTGATCGAAGCATGCGAAGCAGTTTGAGCAACACAACGTGGTTGTCTTTTAAGGCTGTCGTAAAATAAACAAGTGACTTTTGAATCTCCATCAAATCAAAAAGAGCCTTATTGTTGGTCGTTTTGCGAAGCGAATATTCAATCTCTTCCGTCTTTTGGTTCAAAATAGCCAAATATTTCAAATAGTATTGTGTGCATTTTGAAAGGATTATCAGCAAAAATCTGCCGCGTTGACGCGTGTCAAAAGTCTTAGCCGTGTTTTTGTTAAACGAACTTAAAATACGGTTATCGCGTGAACAAATCGTCATAAAATTGCGCTTGGTAAAAAACAAACCGCACGGCAATGTATCAAACTGTCCGTCTTCATCCAAAAGCGGTAAATTGACGATTAAAGACAAAACGTTGTCCTCAAATTCAACTTGCGAACGCTCGTTTAAGTCAAGCGCGTTTTTAAGCATATCAAAGTCAAGTTTTAATTGCTCGGATACTTTCAAAAGCTCTTCTTCATTCGGGGCAATCAAATTGTACCAAGACAAAGAAGTTACCTTGTTTTTTTTAAGCTTGACAAGTTTTCCGCCATCTTCTGATTTATAAATTCTGAGCATGGTCGGCCTCCTTTTTAACTGATCGGATTGAAATTTGAAATTAAAAAGTGCTTTTTTATGGTGCGGCCGAGAGGACTTGAACCTCCATGAACTTAGTTCATAACGACCTCAACGTTACGCGTCTACCAATTTCGCCACGGCCGCATATTCCATAATTCATGTCATCAATAATCTAAAAAAAAGAAAGAATCAAGAACTTTTTTCAATTTTTTTTATTTTTTTAGAACAAATCATATAATTTTGAAAAAAATATCTTGACAAAATTGATTTTGTTTTCTACTATACAGGCAATATTTGATTATTGTTTAACCCTTAAAATATAAGTTATGGAATCCTTTGAAGTTATCCGAATTATTTTTTGGATGTATGTTCTTTTTATCTTCATGCGGTTGCTTTATTGCAATCATTCTGAAAAAGGCTACACCTTAGCAAAGCTTAACCTGATTTATGCAATCGATATCGTCATTTTGGTGGCGTATGTCGTTTATGCATCACAGTTTGCAAAGGCATCAACCACGCCCATTGTCTTCAATTGGATAGGTTATTTCCTTGTTTTTAGCATCATTTGGGTCAACAGGCGGGTATACCTGCCCAAAATTATCAAACGAGGTAAAATCTATGAGATGACAAACCTCAGAATCAGACGCTCGTCTGCCGAGAAGCTGTGCCGTGTTTACGGTACGATTAAAGAGGGCAAACACACCTTTGATGTCGTTATGTACCTGAGCAAAGAAGAGTTTATGGTCTATGACGCGAAGGGTATGTTTGACAAGGCCGCGCAAAACAGTGCATTTCAAGTTAAACTGCTTTCGCGAATCGTTGACCATGATACGATTGCACTGGCTGAGGTTGAAAAAGTTTAACAAGGGGGTGACTTTGGTCACCTCTTTTTTTATATTTTCAAGATTCGGATAATCTCAAAAATTGTTAAAAACTGCTCAAAAACGCGGTCAATTTTTTCTTTATTGATGTTTGTTTTGAAAAAAGAAAACGGTTCAAACATATCCTGATTTGTTGATACGGCAATCAAAAGTTTTCCCTCGTAAAACGAAAGTTGTACGGATTTTCCCTTATAAAGGTTTTTAAGCTTAATCACCCGCTCCATAAATGCAGGCGTTAAAAAGCGTCGTGCCTCAAATTGATCTGTGCCGAAAACCTCAAATATTTTTTCAAAAGTCGGGTCTTCAAGTTTGATGCGCTCCATATTTGAAAAGTGCTTTATGCGGTTAAAAATGCCGGCGTCTTTGATGACAATCGTGCGTGATGAAAACATTTTTTTTAAGTCAAGCTCAACGGCAATTCCTTCAAAAACCGTCACTTCTTTGCGACCGTTTTTAGTGCGATAATATCTTTTAAGCTTTTCTTCCATCACGCGGATATGAACCCCTTGATAACAGCCTTCAAAACAATCATCCGCATAAATTGTATCAAAACTCGGAAAAATTCGGCTGTCCTCAATTTCATCTGCCGTCAAACCTTGTGCATAACGGTATTCAAAACCGTCAAAAAATGCGATAAAAATCGGCATAATATCACGCTTGATTTGTTTTTTGTATTGGTGATACGGCGCGCGTAAAATAAAAACCGCGCCCGCTATCATCAAAAATAAAATATTCGGGTTAAAAGCGGCACGGCTTTGATGGCTTAAAAGATAAGATATGATGCAAATCATCGGTATCACAATCAATGAGATTAAAAGCATCAACCAAAAACGTGAAACATATTTTTGGCGCAATTTTTCTTTTTGCCACAGTGCCGGCTCTAAATACTTAAGCCAATAGGCATTAAAGTTTTTTTTGATATCCGATTGATTTTGAAGTTCCATTATTTAAAGTACTCACCGGCGCGAATGGGTTCCGAGGCTTTGCTTTCAGCCTTAAAATAAGGCTGGTCGGCTTTGATGCCGATGATTGAGGCCACAAAAGATGACGGAAAAATCTCAACCGCATTTTTAAGCTCGGTCACCGCGCTGTTATAAAAACGGCGTGCCGCGGCAATATTTTCTTCCGCCTCGTTAAAGCTTTGCATGGCTTGAACCATCGGGGCAGAAGATTTAAGTTCGGGATAATTTTCGACATTTACAAAAAATGATTTTAATTTGCCGTCTAATGCATTTTCAAGCTCAATGCTTTTTTGAGCATCAAGCGCAAAGTTTTGCTTTAAGGCCGTGTTTCTAAGGTTGACGATATCTGAAAAAAGCTCTTTTTCATGGGTCATGAATTTTGAGGCCATCTCGAGCAAATTCGGTATCAAATCATAACGTTTTTTTAGCTGAACATCAACGCCCGCGCTTGCCTCTCTCAAATTGTTGCGTTTTTTAATCAAAGCGACGTAAAGTCCGTAAAAATAAATAGCAATCAAAGCAAGAACAATCAATAAAACATTCATCATTTTTTTCCTTTATCAAAATTTGTTTTTTTTTGAGTGTATTTGAAATAAAAATGCTTGTCAATATTTTTAGGTGATAATTTTTTTAAGCTTAACGCTTGCTTGTTTGAAAAAAATCGGATATATATAAGGTATATGAATTATTTTTTATGAGGAGTTTGATATGTTTGCAAGACCTGAAGTTTGTATTTTACCCGTTGCGGGATTATCAACGCGCAATTTGCCGGCAACAAAAGTTTTACACAAAGGCTTTTTAACGCTCGATAATATTCCGATTATTGCTTATGCTGTTCATGAGGCCGAAAAAATCGGCATTAAAGAAATTGTTTTTATTTACAGTGATCAATCCTGCAAACATATGTTTGAGCATTATTACACCCCTTATCCGTTTTTGGAAAAAAACTTGAAGGAAAAAAATAAGCTCGATTTGTTAAAAGTTTTGCAAGACATCATTCCTTCCGGAATGAAGTTTTCATTTGCGCTTCAATCTGAGCCGCTCGGCAACGGTCATGCGATTCTGATGGCTAAAGAAATTGTCGGCAAGCGCAATTTTGTTGTGATGTGGCCGGATGATGTTTATCTTAATTTTAACGGGCCATCGGTGCTTGAACAACTTGTCGAAGTTTATGAAAAAACGGGCGGTGTTGTCGAAAATATTATGGAATGCAAGCGTGAAGATATGGTGCGTTACGGCGCTTTGATTGACGCCAAGCGCGAAGGTGATGTTGTGCATGCCAAAGGTTTGATAGAAAAACCCTCTCTTGAAGAGGTGCCTTCAAATTATGCCAGCATGGGGCCTTACATCTTGCCCAACGTCGTGATGGATTTGTTGCCCGAGGTTAAAAAAGGCGGCAACGGTGAAATCAATTTGACCGACGCCATCAATCTTGCCGTGCAAAAAGGAGAACCTCTGACAGGCGTTTTGTGTTCGGCAGAACGTTTTGATTGCGGCACAAATAAGGACTTGGCAAAATCCAACTTAAAGCTCAGCTTAATCAATCACAAAGATTTGCGCGATTATGCCAAAGAGGTTTTAAAAGAACTTGATGCTTAGCATAAATAAAAAAGAGGCAAAAAATTGCCTCTTTTTTGTTGGTTACCTCAAATGTCGCGCTCCACTTGTTTTAGAATCTCATCTGTACCTGATTTTGACGTGGTTTGTTGTACCCGCAACGGCATTTGCCTCGTCAATGGTATAAATACGCTTGCCTTCATAATGAACTTTACCGTCAGCATCTATTATTTTCGTACTGCCGTCCGAAAGTTCAAATCGTTGTGATTGAGGCGCATTTGCCCTTTGCTCATCTTCAATCGTAATGCCGAGCAATGCTTTTGTAAGACTACTGCATTCTGAAAGCTTACCATTTTCATCCTCAAGATAATAGCTTTCACAATAGTCTTGACCTACACAAACAAGCGTTTTTCCATTTGAAAGAGCTTTTCTGGAAACATAGTCTCCAATCTCATCATTCCACTCTTGGTAATCAAAACTTTGATTGAAATAAATATTGTCATCTATAGATGTAATATTTCCATTCGAATCATAGTGAATTAAGTGATAACCTTCTTCATCATTATCCTCAATCACGGATGTTAAATTGCCATTATCATCATAACTATAATATGACCATAAAGGAGTACGGTCACCCAAAACACTTCTACCTTCTCCCCACATTTCCTTACCTATTAATGTTCCGTCGTTGTCATAGTTGTATTTTGCTGCCAATTGCCCATCCGAATATTTTTCTGTTAAATGTCCGGCATTATCGTAATTGTAGCTGTACGTATGTTCTTGACCATTGAAGTCACCATATGTGTAATCAGAAACGCTAAAATTTATAAAATCACCTTCATAATACTCAGATTTTGTGTTTTCTTGAATTAATTGCCCCGCGTCGTTGTAGAGATATTGCGTTGCATACAACATTCCATCGTCACCAGTATTACATGCATAAGATTCTATCAACTTTCCATCATCATATTTCCGATACTCCCTGGGAACGAAAAAACGACCCTCTTCCATATATCCTGCGGCTATCACTTGGTTATTTTCATTATATACACATTTACTGCACATGGAATATCCCTCATGGCTTGTACATACATCAGGCGGGCAATCCCTATATTCTGTTGCATTTGCCTTAAATGACATAAAGGCTGAACTAAGCATTAATGTGTATATCAATCGACTTTTTTTCATAAACTTTCTCCAATAAATAAAGTGAACACAAAAAAACCACTCTTTCGAGCGGCCAGGGAGTTGACAAATCACATAGTGGTAATGACTATCATGGCCTTTAGCTTTTAAATAAACCTGTACATACGCCATAATCTCCCCGAACCTTTTGCGGGGATTTTGATACAAAAAAACAGCATCAAAAAGTGATACTATTTTGTTGCGTATCACCACTATGAAGAGCCTGTCACAGCCCCGAACCTCTCGGTTCTCGATGAAATTTCTTTCATCGTGGTTTTATTTTAGCAAACAAATTCGGCTTTGTAAAGCAAAAAAAAAATAAAAAGAGCCTTGATTTTTCTTCAAAGCTCTTTTTTTTGTATCAAAAGTCAACAGCGTTTATTTGATAAACGGCAGAGAATTTTCTAAATCTTCCGGTGTGTTGATGTCAGCCGGTGCCTCATCAATCAATTTGATTTTATCAATGATTTTGGCGCGGATGACCATACCGTTTTCAAGCGCACGGAGTTGCTCCAATTTTTCTCTGTTTTCCAAAACCCCTGTCGGGAGTGATACCATCTTTTGTAAAGAAGAGGCTTTGAAAACATAAATCCCGATGTGATAATAAAGGTCTTGATTTTTGCATTTTTCAGGGTCCCTTGTATAAGGCGCGGTCGCACGTGTGAAATACAAACATCTGCCTTCTGTTTCGCCCTCTTTTAAACCCATCACGATTTTGACGACATTCGGGTTTGTTTTGTCTTCTTCGTTTTTGATAATCATACCGCAGGTTGCAATGTCGCAATCTGTTTTTTGAACCATTTCAATCAAGGGCAGGCAAACGGCAGGGTCAACATTTAAGTTGTCACCCTGAAAATCAACAACAACATCATATTTTGTGCCTTGCGGGTCTAAAACCTTTAAAGCGGCGGCGATTCTGTCCGTACCGCTCGGCAAATTCGGGTCTGTTAAAATCGCTTGACCGCCGAACTTTTCAACTTCATCCACAATTTTTTGATCACCGGCAGCAACGGCAATATCGGTTTTGCCTTTCATTGCTTTTTCAACGTTTTCATAAACTCTCTGTACGAGTGTTTTGCCGTTGATATTCAAAAGCGGTTTGTTCGGCAATCTGGTTGCGGCCAATCTGACCGGCATCATTGTAATTACACGAGTCATATTAATTTTTCCTTTCAAAAAAAGTTGTTATAAAATGGTGAGTGCATATTTTATGCGGTTTAATGTCTCAATTTTGCCCAGAACAACAGCAAGCTCTGTCGCACCGCCCGGTGTTGTTTCTTTGCCCGATAAAGCGATGCGGACAGGGTATAAAATCTGCCCGTTTTTAAGTCCTTCTTTTTCGGCCAAAGCCTTAAGCTCGGCAAAGAGATTTTCGTTTGTCCAGTTATCAACGCTGTTTAAAACCTCAAGCGCCAAGGCAAGTGAATTTTTAGCGATGATTTCATCCGTCTTCATCTTTTTGTTTTGATAAAGAGCGGTATCATAAGCCGGCAGTTTTTCAATAAAATCAATGTGTTGTTCAATCTGTGCCAGCGTTTCGACACGCGGTTGCAAAACCGTGCTTAAAAACTCTAAATTAACCTTGCGTGTCAAACATTTTGCATAATAGGGCAGGGCGAGCTCGTGGAATTTTGCGGGCTCTAACGCTCTGATATAACAGCCGTTCATCCACGTGAGTTTTGTAATATCAAAAATAGCCGGTGATTTATTAAGCCTTTCTGCCGTAAATACCTTTTTGAGCTCATCCAATGAAAAAATTTCTTGGTCCGTGCCGGGGTTCCAGCCCAAAAGCGCGATATAATTCAAAATTGCGTCGGGCAAATACCCCTTTTTGACTAAATCTTGGAAAGAGGCATCGCCGTTGCGTTTTGAGAGCTTGTGTTGCGCATCTTTCATCACGGGCGGCACATGCACATAAATCGGCGGTGTCCAACCGAAAGCCTCATAAATCAGGTTGTATTTCGGCGTTGAAGAAATATATTCATTGCCACGCACAACGTGCGAAATTTGCATCAAATGGTCGTCAATCACATTGGCAAAGTTATAGGTCGGCAACCCGTCAGATTTTAACAAAACGCCTTCATCAAGCTCATCATAATCAATTTCAATCTTGCCGTAAACAACATCTTCAAAAACGGAAGTGCCTTTTTTGGTGATGTTTTGTCTGACAACAAACGATTCGCCGTTTGCAACGCGTTTTTTGGCTTCGTCTAAAGGAATATGTTTGCACGGGTCATCAAATTTAACCGGCACGGCATTTTCATCCTCGTCTTCGCTTTCGGTATCTTCATGCTTGCAAAAACAATAATGTGCTCCGCCAAGCTCAACGAGCTTATGGGCATATTGCCCATAGATATTTTTGCGCTCAGATTGCACATACGGTCCGAAATTCCCACCGATATCGGGTCCTTCATCCCAGTTCATACCGACCTCTTTTAAGGTGGCATAAATAATATCGGTCGCGCCTTCGACATAGCGTTTTTGGTCGGTGTCCTCTATGCGCAAAACAAAATCACCGCCCAAAGATTTGGCAATCAAATATTCGTATAAAGCCGTTCTTAAGTTGCCGATATGCATATATCCCGTCGGCGAGGGAGCAAAGCGAGTTCTTGCTTTCATGATTTATTCCTTAATTTTTAATTTTTTTTCATCATAAAGCAATTTTATTTCAATGCAAGAATTTTTATTTTATTTTTCAAAGCTCGATTTGTGCGGAAAAAGTTTTTGATAAAGTTTTCGGATATTTTTTCTGTCTTTATCGGTTGCATTTTCATTGTCATTGATGCAAAAAAGTTTCGGGCGGTATGTTTTCAGGTTTTGATAAATGTCTTTGCGCTCTAACCTGAGCACCATGCTGTCGATACTTTTATAAACTTGAGAGGATATAGGTTTTAATATGGCATTTTTATGATCAAGCGCTTGATAATACACAACAACGCGATGAAAGTCATGATCTGTCCTGAAATGATTTTTACGCCATTTCTTGAGTTTGTCTGCAAAAGTTTTTTCCATATCTTCAAATATGCTTTTTGTATAGGCATCAATATTATGATGCGGATTAAGTAAATACGTTTTGCCGCCGTGTTTTTTATGCAAATAAGACATATAAACAATCAGTTTTAAATAAGTCGATTCGACAATTTTGAATATTGATGGCATCTTGTGCAATCTGGCATAAGGTTTGCCGTCAGCTGAGAAAAAGAAATCTTTTTTCACGGGTTGTCCGAAGAAAGTATCATCATTTGAAAATAAAAAATATTCTGAAAGACCTTTGATATGGTGTATTGAACTTTCAATCACATTGGCATTGAAAGTCGGCAAATATTCTTTTGCTATAATATCTTTGTGGTCAATCACTTTAATTTTTTTATTTGAGGTTTTGAGCCATTTTGGGATTTGCCCGTCAGTGATGATATAAATTTTATGTATCCACGGTGCATATATCCGGGCAGATCTGAGCGAACGCCTTAATTCATCATTGTCAACAAAACGACACTGATTTGAGGCATAAGCACTTGCATTAGGGCAAAATTTTTTTAAAGCCTTCAGTCTTTTTTGTCGCCATTTGGCGTCATTATTGTCGCACCACAAATAAACCAAATCAATATCGTTTTTAAAATGCAGAAAATGCCGCACAAAAAAGCGGTTAAAAGGTGTTAATTTAAGTGTAAATGTTTTTTTGAAAATTCTTAAAACAATATTGTCTTTTTTTAAGCGATAGTCAAAAATTTTTTCCCATTTTTTTTGAAGGGTTAAACAGATTTGATGGAGATATAACCCGCAAAGCGCGCAATATGACGGCATTTTTAAAAAGTCAAAAGAAAACGCTTCAATCAAAAAACGATAAATGCTTTCTTCAAACTCTTTTTTCCAAAGTTCATCATCCAAAAGATAAATTTGTTGCAAAATAATGTCGCTCCATTGTTCGACAATTTTGAGCTTTGTTTTGGAATCTTTTGTGCCTTCTAAAGCTTGTGTTGCTTTTTCAAATATGTTTTGCATTTGTTTTTTCATATTTATTCCTTCAAACTCTCACCCCTCGATTGCGCAGGCAATCGTCATGGGGTCTTCCGATTTTTCTTTTGTCATCGCTCCAAACCACAAGATTGGGGTTGAAAAGCCCGTTCATTGTGACCGCCGAAACGGGCTTTTCTTTGCGGGAGAAAAACCTCACTTAAAATAAATCGAAAGCCTGTTATTGCCGTTGCCGGTGACAGCTGAGAGCGCTTCATCCGTGGTGTATAACTTACTACTTGAATGTATAGAATCTTTCAGCTTTTGTAAATTTTCTTCTGAAATTTTAAATATGGTAGCCTCTCCTGCTTCATAACGCTTTAAAAAACTAGAAAAAACAGGTTTATTAATCATTGCTCTATGACATTCAACATAGTCTGTTGTGCAAGTTATCCGCCACGAGTCGTCATACTTATCTCCAAAAGCTATTGAATAATAATCCAAATCTGTTGTCAATGTTGCAGCACTTTCAGGCGATATGGTATAATTTTGAGCTGTTAAACCTATTCCTGCGCCAGTTAATTTTATGTTTTTACCAAGCAAAGTGATGTTTTGTACTCCGTCAAAAGGGTCATCCCAAAGAACTATATTATCTCCAGCAACAATAACATTTTTGACCTCAGAATCTTCATTCGTATCAAATGTTCCACTATTGAGGACTAAAGTGTTTGTTGAAGCATTCCAAGTGCAATCACAGGTGACGCCACTTGCACAATGCCCGGCACAATACGATTCTGCACATGCGTTGCCTACGAACAAAGCGGCTCCTGCCATTAAAATTAAATATCTTGTTTTCATTTTTTTATTCCTTTCTGTTTTGTGGTTCCTGTCACCCCTCGCTGAGCCTGAAAGGCGAACGCGTCAAGGGGTCTTCCGATTCTTTATAATAATTTGTAGATGCCTTGACTTCGCTTTGCTCGGAGGCATGACGTGTTTATTCTTCCGCCTCATTTAGAATCAGCTTTACAATCCCGTTTTTGCCCCAATCGGCTGTTGCAAGCTGGGCAGCCACATCGTCAGGCAAACCGTCAAAGCTGAGCTTATAAACCTTTCGCCCGTCGACAGTCACCGTTTCAAGCTTAACCGTCCCCTGATATTTGTTTGCAACTTCGGTTGCAGATTGAACCATATCCTCGGGAAAAATCCCAAGCTCAATGGCTTGTTGCATTGTCAGTTCAGTCGCGCGCGATTTGTGCGCAAATTTTGTGCGGATATTGCTCATAATCTGAACAATTTGTGATGTTGTTTCATTGAGCTTGTGTTTTTTCATAGCTTGTGAATAACCTGCCAATGCGCCCGCTGATAACACACCGATAACCGCCAAAACGCCTAACATCTCTACCATGCTTCGACCTTTTTCATTGCAGAGCGCCGTCATCCCGGAATCGAAGATGGGCAAGCTTGTTGCGCTCCTCTTGTTTCGGGATCTTTGAGATGCCGAAATAAATTCGGCATGACGATTCGTGTTCGGCATCTTAATATTATTTTTGTTCATTTTTTTATCCCTCATTATGATGCAATATCAAATGTAACCATACAGTGGATGTCGTTACAAAGATTTTTGCATGCAGAATTTATGATTGATGTTGTAACATTTGCGCCGCCCTGGGGAAAAACAACCTGTTCGCCCAAGTCGGACTTGATCCATATCATCGCGTTATTCCACCATTCCTTTGGAACAATCTCTGACCAGCCTTGGTTCAAAAATGCCGTGCAAACATCAGGTTCTTGATCGATCATCATCAACATCATCATGTAATTGTGTATTTTATCGCCTTTTTGTTCAAACTTTACATAAAGCTCGCCCAAAGGAACCTCACAAATCTGATAACCTTCTTCGGCTTCACTTTCAAGCAATTCACACCCGTCTATCAAACCGATTTGTGATGCATCTGAAACGGCATTTTGACCCGTAATCGTCAATCCTTCCGTATCTTTTAATGTCAGATCGGCATAGTTTTGAAGCGTCATAGCCACCATCTCAACCGTCTTGTTGACACGCGCCTTTAATATCGCTTTTTGATAACCAAACAAGCCGGCAATCGTTAATATCCCGATAACTGCCAACACACCGAGCATCTCTATCATCGAACGGCCTTTTTGTTCAATTTTCATCGCCCGCTCCTTATATTAAGAACCGCTGCTGTCGTGATTATCTGTCGCAAATATACTAAGCTTCGATGATAAATCATACCATTTTGCCGTCACTTTGGTACAAACAGCACAAAGAACAAGCAAAAGTATGCCGAACTTAAATTTTGATAATGCTTTTTTCATAGACAATTCTCCTTATAATGTATTGTTTTGTTGTTTTTTTAATATTTTAAAATGCGTGCAAAACATGCATATAAAACATCAAAAGGTCGCACTTGTAGTTGAGCGACGGGGCGTTCGAAAATCACATTACAGGAAATGACTCTGTCAGCCTTTAGATTATAAGTCTTGTACATTCGCTAACAGCACCCCGATCAAAACTTCGGGGATAAACGTTGTTTAAAACAAAAAACAACACCATAAAACAACAGTGTTATCCTCACTGCCTGTAATGAAGGCCTTCGACAGCCTCGCGCCCTATCAGGGTACTTGATGAAGAATACATATCTCCCCATCCGCTTTTTATTTAACCATATATCAAGATAATTGTCAAGATATTTTTGCCATTGCAGATAAAGAAATTGCTTGACAAATTTTTTTGAATGATTATAAAAAGGACAGAAACATAAATTACATTGCCTATGAAAAAGAAATTATTTTTGATGTTGCTCGCTTTTTTTGCGAGTGCGTTGACGGCTGTTTCCTGCAGTCAGAATAAACAACAGGACATAGATCCTCAAGAGCTCTGTGCCTATTTTTCGCGGCAGATGAAAATGGCACAGCAGGACCTTGAAGCGTTTGATGTTTCTTTGACCCATGAGGAAGAAGATTACATCACGGCCTATGGTCAAGCTTATGCCCTTAGGGTTTTTGCGCGATTCGGTAAAGATTGGAAGCTTGATGTAAAGACCATAGAATTTGACAGCATCCTTGCTTCTATCAAGGCCGACCTGATTGAGGTTGAGCTTGAAGGCCAAAAGGCTGAGCTTGCAAAAACCTATTATCAGCTTTGCCTTTTTTGGGCGGCAAAAGAGGTTATGCGGATTTATATCGATCTTCAAAACGGCATAAAATCACCCGTGCTTGGTGATCCGCCGACACTGATTGACTATGATTGATGATTGCCCCGATTTGATGCGGGGCATATTTTTTTTGATAAGGTGTTGACTTTTTTCTTGACAGACATCTTTTTTTTTTTTAT
>CADAAN010000001.1:0-57056 GCA_902785935.1 uncultured Pseudomonadota bacterium | reverse complement strand
AGAGCACGCCGTCACGGCTTTCGTGCACGTATGGCTTCAATCGGCGGGCGTAAAGTTTTGGCTGCACGCCGCGCAAGAGGGCGTAAAAAATTAAGCGCTTAATGTCTGATGGATAAAATTCTTCATATTAAAAAAAGAAGAGATTTTTTAAGAGTCGCCGAAGGGATTCGGATGGTCGTCTCGACCGTTATCCTGCAGGCGGCTCCGAATTTATCTGATAAAAAGCGTCCTTTTCGTGTCGGCTATACCACAACAAAAAAAATCGGCAAAGCCGTTGTGCGAAATCGCACAAGGCGTCGTTTGCGCGCTGCGGTGCAAGAGGTTTTTCCTTCCCGTGCGCTTGAAAATGTGGACTATGTTTTGATTGGTCGATACAATACATCTTTATGCTCATTTAAGGAGCTTAAAAGCGATATCAAATGGGCGCTCAAAAAGGCGAATGCGATGATTGAAAAAGGCATATTAAAATCGCCCCCTCCGCCGCAAAAAGCCGAAGAAAATCAAATAAACGAGCAGATTGATGAAGTTTCTGTTAATTAAGCTTGTACGTTTTTATCAAAAATTTTTATCCCCCTTTTTTCCGGGGTGTTGCCGATATAGGCCGACCTGTTCGGCTTATATGATTGAGGCAATTGAAAAATACGGCCCTTTCAAAGGTTTTTACCTTGGAATAAAACGTATTTTAAGGTGTCATCCGTGGGGTGGTTCAGGTGACGATCCTGTGCCGTAGAGGTATTTTATATATTTTTTTGTTGACAAGTACTGCTGAATTTAATTATAATGAAAATGCATTTCAGAAGAAGTGCAGGGCTTTAGAAAGCTCTTACAGGGTGCAGTGAAGGATAACACTGTTGTTTTATGGTGTTGTTTTTTGTTTTAAACAACGTTTATCCCCGAAGTTTTGATCGGGGTGCCGATGGCGAATGTTCAGGAAATTTATTCTAAAGGCTATCGGAGTCATTTCACTCTGTATGATTTTCTAACACCCTGACCGCTTTTTAAAAGGCGGTTTTTGTTTGTAATATTATAAGGAGAAAAAATATGAAAAACAATCAATTTATATTTGTATTAATGGCAACAACAGCTATTATATCAAAAACGCTGACGGCAGTATAACCGTGAAAAATGCAAATGGTGATATTCTCGGCTATGAGGGCAAACGCATCTATACCATCGATGAGGCCAATGCCGTTGCGGGGAAGGTTAATTTCGTGAAGATAAGGTACAGGTGAGAAAAGGGCGTGTCTAACAGCGCATCTTAGAGTAAATTTTGACTCTTATGTACGTCTTTTTGTACACTGCGAGTCAAAATTTGCTCGAATCTGCACCATTATCCGCACCCATGGATTCTATTTGTTTACGTTTTTAAATGACGGAAAAGAGATTAACGGGACAGGTCGCCCTATGTGGGGCACGCCCGTTAATGACAAAGAGAAACTCCCCCGCGCAAAAAACAAATTTTGTTTAATCCACCGGCTTGATGTGCCAAATGTTTTTGGCATATTCCATCACCGCTCTGTCTGATGAAAAATAGCCGATTCGCGCAACATTTAAAATCGCTTTTTTAAACCAAACGCTTGGCGTTAAATAATCTTTTTCGGCCAGGTGTATGGTGTTGTTAAAGTCTTCTAAATCAGCCAGCACAAAGAAAAAGTCGTCTGAAAGCAGTTTTTCATAAATCGGTTTGAATAAAAGCGCATGATCACGCTGACAAAATACGTCAGAATTAAGGGCGTTGACAATACGCTTGATGTAATCTGATTTTTCATACACTTCGCGCGGATGATATGTAGGGCGCATTGCGCGAATTTGCTCATCTTTAAGACCGAAAAGATAAAAGTTATCTGCGCCGACCTTTTCTCTGATTTCAATATTGGCACCATCGTAGGTCCCAACCGTTAAAGCCCCGTTTAAGGCAAATTTCATATTGCCGGTACCCGATGCTTCAAAGCCGGCAGTTGATGTTTGTAAACTGATATCTGCTGCCGGAATCAATTTTTCAGCCAGTGAAACTTTGTAATCAGGCATGAAAACAACTTTTAAATTATCACCGACTCGCGGATCGTGATTGACAACAGCCGCTACGTTGTTTATCAGTTTAATGATAAGTTTTGCATAGGTGTACGAAGGTGCAGCCTTTCCGGCAAAAATATATGTTTTTTTAACCAATGGGTGGACGTTGTCTTTGATGATTGCAAAATAATCGCCTATAACCTGTAAAATGGTCAAAAGCTGACGCTTGTATTCATGTATGCGCTTGGCGTGAATGATGTATATGCTGTTTGCGTCCACAACTTCACCCGTTGATTTAAAAATTTCAAAAGCAAGACGCTCTTTGTTATGTTTTTTAATGTCTGCGAATTTTTGAATAAATTCGGCATCTTCAGCCTTCGGTTCAAGCTTTGAGAGCTCATCTAAATCCGTAATCCATTTGTCACCGATTGTAGAGGTAATTAAATCCGACAGTGCCGTATTGGCATGTAAAAGCCAGCGGCGCGGTGTAATGCCGTTTGTGATGTTGATAAACTTATCGGGATAAAGCTCATAAAATTCAGGCACAAGCGCGGTTTTAATCAGCTCAGTGTGAAGTTTTGCCACGCCGTTGACTGAAAATGAACCGACAATCGATAAATTAGCCATTCTGATAATTTGCGCATCACCTTCACCCGAAACAATCGAAACTTTTTCAAGTTTTTCTTCATCTTCGCCAAATTTTTCGCGTGCAAATTCCATAAATCGGCGGTTAATTTCATAAATAATTTGCAAATGACGAGGCAGTAAACGCCTGAAAATACGTGCCGGCCATTTTTCCAAAGCTTCGGGCAACAAAGTGTGGTTTGTATAGGCAAAAATTTTGGTCGTAACAGCCCATGCATCGTCCCATTCAAGCCCGTATTGATCCATCAATAAACGCATCATTTCCGCAATGGCAAGTGACGGGTGTGTATCGTTGAGTTGAATACAGACATAATCCGGCATCAGGTGAAAATCGTTGCTTTTTTCCAAAAAGCGACGAATAATATCTTGAATAGCACACGATACAAAGAAATATTGTTGCATAAGACGCAGTGTTTTGCCTTGTTCAATGTTATCGGACGGGTACAAAACTTTAGAGATTGTTTCGGTTTGGATTTTATCTTTCACTGCCTCAATATAACCGCCTTCGTTGAAAATTTTGATGTTTAATTCATCATCGGTCTTGGCAGAGAACAGTCTTAAATAGTTGACGGATTTGCCTTCATATCCCACAATCGGAAAATCGTATGGTACGCCATAGACGGTGTTTGTATCCACCCACGAAAAATATGTGCGCCCGTTCATGCCCTGATAACTTTCAACACGGCCGAAAAGCGGAATTTTAAGCGTTCTGTCATGGCGAGGAAATTGCCACGGAGATTCTTCACAAAGCCAAGTGTCTGTTTGCTCAATCTGCCAACCGTTTTCAAACTTTTGCTTAAACAAACCGAATTGATAGTTGATGCCGTAGCCGAATCCCGGAAGTCCCAAAGATGCCATCGAATCAAGATAACATGCGGCCAAGCGCCCCAATCCGCCGTTGCCGAGTGCAGGATCATATTCGGCATCATAAATATCGGACATCGATAAATTGGGCATGCCCTCAATTTTGATATCTTTGATAAGCTTGAACAAATCAAGATTGTGCAAATTGTTTTCAAGCGAACGACCGAGCAAATATTCAATCGAAAGATAATAAACGCGTTTTGCCCCGACTTCATTATAACGCGAAATCGTTTGATACATTTTATCAAGAGCAAATTCTCTGACCGCAAGCGAAATGGCCTGCAAAGTTTCTTCTTTTGTCAGCTCAACAGGGCGTTTGCCGATAAAGTACTTGATATAATGTTCAATAGAAAGTTTTAAGCGTGCCTTATCAAGTTCGTTGATGTCTTTTTTCAATGGTTTATTCCTTAGTTATTATATCTTTTTCTTTTGGATAATATAGTCACGATTTTATTTAAAATCAGTAAAAAGTTTTATGTTGTGCAAAAAGTTTATACCTTTGTTTTGTTTTTTTGCCGCATAAAGGAGCTTATATTAAAACAAAGGAGGAGAAAATGAAATTTATCAAACCACGCGATTTAGATACGGATTCTTTTATTTTAGATGTACGCAATACGTATGAACATGATAAAGAAAGTTTGGATTATCCGCATGTTTTAACACCGCTTGAAACGTTAAAACCTGAAATTTTTATTAAAGAACACGCATTGGATGGTTCAAAGACCATCAATATCATATGCAATTCCGGCGGGCGCGCATCTCAGGCAGCCAAAATGTTTGAAGATGAGGGTTATGACAACGTTGCGGTTGTTATCGGCGGTATTATTGAAGCGGATTATGAGGGTTTGCCGATTGTGAAAAATTAAATTCGGCTTAAAGCATCAAGTGCACCCTGAAGAATATACGCTGCGGCCGATGCGTCTAAAATCTTTTTGCGCTTTTGTCGTGATAAATCAACTTCTTTGATTAAAAAACTTTCAACCGCTTTTGAAGATAAACGTTCATCCCAAAACATATACGGCAAATTAAAATTTTCGGCAATTTGAAGCGCAAATTCACGCGTCAAATGAGCGGTTTGTCCCTCTTTGCCGTCCATTTGCATCGGCAGGCCATAGACAATACCGCAAATTTCTTTTTCTTCAATAATGCGTCTGATTTGCTCTAAATCACTTTGCCACGTTTTGCGATCGATAATCTTATATGACGTTGATACCATGCGCATCATATCGGATACGGCAACACCTAAGCGCTTTGTCCCGAAATCAAATCCTAAAAGTGCCCCGAAAGGTTTCAAGCTTTGTTTAAATTCTTTGATATCCATCTAAAATCTCCTGACAATTTCAAGCCTAACCGAAAGATAAAAAAAAGTCAAATCATTTACCTTATTTTTGTTTTAATCAAAGAAATAAGCTTGAAATCCGCAATAAATTTTGTATATTTTATTTGATTATTTTAATTTTTTTCAAGGAAAAACAATGTTTACAGTCAAACCTTTGCCTTATGATAAAAAGGCGCTTGAACCTTATATGTCGCAAGAAACACTCAGCTTTCATCACGACAAACACTATCAAACGTATGTTGATAATTTAAACAAGCTGATATCTTCCGGCGAATTTGAAAATATGACGCTTGAAGAAATTGTGCAAAAAAGTGCAAACAATCCCGCATATACGGCGATTTTTAACAACGCCGCACAAGTATTCAATCACGGTTTTTTCTTTGCACATATGGCACCTTCAGGGCTCAAGCGTCCGGCCGATGATTTATTAAAAAAGATAGAGCAAACATTCGGCAGTTATGAAAATTTTGAAAAAGAATTTAAGTCGGCCGCACTTGCTCAATTCGGCAGCGGCTGGGCATGGCTTGCGGAAAATGAAAACGGTGATTTGCAAATCATCAAAACATCAAATGCGGATACACCGATTGCACATAATCTTAGACCATTGATGACGATTGATGTGTGGGAACACGCATATTATTTGGATTATCAAAACAGACGCGGCGATTTTGTTGATGCCTTCTTAAAACATCTGATTAATTGGTAAATCAAAACAAGCCTTTAAAAAATAAAAACGCATCTTATTTTATAAAAAAAGGAGAAATAGATGCGTTTTTTGCTTGTTTTAATGATGATTGCATTTTCTGCGCAAGCCTCAGATGAGGTTGAAATTTTCGGGCGGGCAAATACAAAAAGCGGCTCGCCGGTAGAAGCCTTGCTTGAGTTTGAAGAACCTCAAAATCGGCCGCTTTATAAACCTCAAGCTCAACAAAAAATGCCGGTTGTTCAAAAAATTTTGCCGCCGCAAGCAAAAAAAATCCCTCAAAAAGAAATCGAGCAATGGTCAA
The DNA here is from genome assembly GCA_902785935.1 of uncultured Pseudomonadota bacterium. Classification (GTDB taxonomy): domain Bacteria; phylum Pseudomonadota; class Alphaproteobacteria; order RF32; family CAG-239; genus UBA1254. The sequence continues at coordinate 51,188 of CADAAN010000001.1, read as the reverse complement.
AGCAAAACCCGAAACCTTTTTCTATCTCGCCTCAAGAACAAAAAAATGAAATCGAAAATACGCTTTATGAAGGCGGAGGCCGAATTTATGATGTACAATCCTATCCCTTAAAAGATATCAAAACCATCACCGAACCGAATATAGATCCGACAATTTCAACCTATCCTGAGTATTAGGGCAAAAAAATAAAAAAATCAAAAAAAAACATCTTGACAGGGTGTTTTTTTTGATGTATCAAAAGCGCCAAGTGATGACTTTAATGTCATTGCTCTGTCCAAGACTGTAGGCGGGATTGAATATTCAAGACCTTAATTTCCTACATAGACGGAAGCAAAAAAAAGTTTATTTAATATTCGTTTTTTTTCTCCCCTTTTAGGACAGATTTCGGTTGCCGTATGCAAAGGCAAGCAATTGTTTTTGGTATATGGTGTGGTAAAATTTTTTAGTGGAGACTTTAAAAGTGAACCGCGATGAAAAGAAACAATTACTCGACGAACTGCATGAGCTGATCGGTGGTTCTGAAATCGTCGTTATCTCGCATTATAAGGGATTGACGGTGGCAGAAGTTTCAGAACTCAGAAATGCGATTCGCAAAGCAGGCGCCGGGTTTAGGGTGACGAAAAACCGGATCACTAAGTTAGCTCTTAAAGACACAAAATTTGAAGGCTTAGCCGACCTTTTCAAGGGTCCGACCGCGATTGCGTATTCATCAGATCCCGTCGCAGCCTGCAAGGCATGTGTCAATTTCGCAAAAGATAATGAAAAGCTCGTTATCGTCGGCGGTGCAATGGGTGAAAATGCTTTATCCCTTGATGAGATTAAGCGTTTGGCAACCATTCCGTCAATGGACGAACTCAGAGCCAAAATTATCGGTCTTTTGCAGGCACCCGGCTCACAGCTTGCGCGTGTTACAAAAGCATACAGCGAAAAAGAAGCTGCTTAGAGGTTTTTTTGATCATTTAACAACAAGTTTTAATTTTATTTTATTGGAGAAAAAATATGGCAGATTTAGCCAAATTGGTCGACGAATTATCAGCTTTAACAGTTATGGAAGCTGCTGATTTATCAAAAATGTTAGAAGAAAAATGGGGCGTTTCAGCCGCTGCTGCTGTTGCAGTTGCTGCAGGTGGCGCCGCTGCAGGTGCTGCAGCCGAAGAAAAGACAGAATTTGATGTCATCTTGGCTGATGCAGGTGCAAACAAAATCAACGTTATTAAAGAAATCCGTGCAATCACACAACTCGGCTTGAAAGAAGCTAAAGATTTGGTTGATGGTGCTCCGAAGACTGTTAAAGAAGGTGCTCCGAAAGCTGAAGCTGAAGAAATCAAAGCTAAGCTTGAAGCTGCCGGTGCTAAAGTTGAGTTGAAGTAATTCTTCTTTATAGAGACATTAAAAAAGAAGGTTTGATATTCTCAAGCCTTCTTTTTTATATGTCTTAAAAACAGGCCATCTATGAAATAAGCTCTAATGTTTGATAAACATCGTCATATTCATGATATGATTTTGTTTTCAACGAAGCGAATTTGACAAGTTTGTGCATATAGGTAATTGCGAACAGACGGACAAATGAGGTGCGTCCGATTTGAGGTGATTTTCGGTCTTCAAGCATCTCGAGCAATTGTTTGCGTTTGAGGTGCTCGCGTTTGCAAATATCATCAAGCGCAGTCCACTCTTCGGCGGCAAGGCGCATACTTGTCTTTTTATTATAAATTGAAACGACTCTGTTTTTTAAGTTCATAATTTTTCTCCTTATATTAGAATTATATAAAATACACTAGTATTTGTATCACGACATAAAGGAATATTCAATTAAAAAGTGAAAAATAATTTTTAACAATTTAATTAAGTGTATACTTTTCTTTTCTATCTGCTTGATATGGCATGAAAAAATTTTTTCAACCTTTTGTGGATAAGTTTTGCAAACAAACAATATATGATGTGTTTTTGCCGTTGAACAATTGAAAAATTTGCTCAAGACTTTATTATAATCCCTCCTCAATTCCTTAAAGGCGTTGAGGTCAAGGGGGCTTAAGAATTCCTTATTTGTATCTTAGCTTAAACGTATTCCCCGTTTTCTTTGAAACTGCTGGCGCTGGTTATTGTGTGTGCCCTCAAAGTGCGCAAGGTCAAAAGGTTTGTATGTGCTTAAGATACGTTTGTACACATACCTTCGGGTAAGGCCATTCCCGTTGGCGCGGAGTTGCTCAGCTTTTCCATAGATGAGCTGTGCGCCTTTGAACAGGCGGATTTGCTGTGGCTTGAGGATTATGCGTTAAAGCAGAAGATTGAGGCCGAGGATGAAAACAAAAAGGTCAAATGGGACGATCTTCTTCGGCGCATAGACGTCGCCTTGAGTGGTTTTTAAGAAAAAAGCGGCTTCTTTTAAAGGCCGCTTTTTTCTTGTGGTAAAATGAAATTATCAGCACCGAATCGACGTTCGGTCAGTTTTAACACCAGTTACGATATCGTAAGAAAATCCAGCACTTTCCGTTTATACATATTTTTTGGCAGGCATTTGTAAAATCAGACATTGTCGGCATCTCCGTTATATCTTCTCCCGGATAATAAAGATGGGTTTCTTCTTTTTCTCCTTCAACCAATAAAAACCCATTCGGATTCCACCAATCCTGAGGCAACATTTGCTCCCAATGCGCCGATAAAAAGGCTGTGCAACTTTTTGCATCCGTGAATTCAAATTCTAACTGGCCTCCGAGTCCTGCAGGACTGCCATCAAAACAATAATCAGCAGGTATATCATAAAAATCTACGCTAACACTTCCTATCGGCAGGCGGCATTTGTATCCATCTTCTAAATCGCATTTTTCCAAAAGCCCCCATTCAACGGCATTGCTTGCTTGGATAATCGCTTCGCTCCCCAAATCTTTTTGAGACAGTTCCTCAATGCGTTGAAACATCCTTGTTGTGATGTCAATCGTTTGATTCATTTTGTATTTAAACATCGCGGATGAATAACCTTTTAACGCGCCCGCCGATAATACCCCGACAATGGCCAACACGCCCAGCATCTCGACCATACTTCTGCCTGTTTCATTATTTTTCATTGGTTGTACCTTTCTTTTATAAAAAAAATCCGTCTTAAATAACCTAAAACGGAGGAGCTAGATGAACTGTTGAAGCACAGTTTGTTTTATTCGCGGCAAAATACCCTTATCTCAACAACTCCTCTTTAAAGGAGCTATGCTTCAAGAAGATGTCATCTAAACACCGCAACCATTTTGGTTACGTTCTCATTTAATTACAGTTTTGAATACTTGTCAAGATTTTTTTGAAAAAATTAAAAGTCTGAAAATTTGTTTCTATAAATTTATGCAAGTTTTGAGGTATGCTTGCATCTGAGATTTTTAATCCCTATATCATAAAATATGAAAGGGATTTAATCAAATGAATATGGAAAAATTAACGGACAGATCAAAGGGTTTTATCGAAGCGGCACAAGGTTTTGCCTCTCGAAATTCCAATCAGTTTTTAGCGCCGGAGCATCTGCTTAAAACGTTGCTTGACGATAAAAAAGGTATGGCATCCGAACTTTTGGAAAAAGCAGGTGCCAATGTCGATGAAATTCGTTTTGAACTGCAAAAAGATATTGAAAAACTGCCTCGGGTTGAAGGTTCGTCGGTGCAACTTTCCGTGTCGCAAAACTTTGTTAAAGTGCTTGATTTGGCAGAGAATTTGGCAACCAAAGCGGGCGATTCGTTTGTTACGGTAGAAAGGTTGCTTCAAGCACTTTTGAGCATCAAATCATATGGCGTTGACTTAAAAAAACTAAATGATGCCATCAACGAGATGCGTCAGGGTCGCACCGCTCAAAGCCCGAGTGCAGAAGATACGATGGATGCCTTAAAAAAATTTGCAACCGATTATACCGAGCGAGCGCGAGAAGGAAAGCTTGATCCCGTTATCGGGCGTGATGAAGAAATTCGTCATACAATTCAGGTTTTGTCGCGCCGTACCAAAAACAACCCGATTTTAATCGGTGAGCCGGGTGTCGGAAAAACCGCAATTGTTGAAGGTTTGGCACTTCGTATCATTAACGGAGATGTACCCGAAAGCTTAAAGCATAAGCGTTTGATGGCGCTTGATATGGGCGCGTTGATTGCAGGGGCAAAATACCGCGGAGAATTTGAAGAACGCCTTAAAGCCGTTCTGGAGGAAGTCAGTCACGCCGGCGGGCAAATTATTTTGTTTATTGATGAAATGCATACCGTTGTCGGCGCCGGTGCAAGTGAGGGTTCAATGGATGCCTCAAACCTCTTAAAACCGGCACTTGCACGAGGTGAGTTGCATTGTATCGGTGCAACAACCTTAAAAGAATATCAAAAATATATTGAAAAAGACGCCGCTTTTGCACGTCGTTTTCAACCTGTTTATATCGGCGAGCCGAGTGTTGAAGACACGATATCCATTTTGCGCGGTATCAAAGAAAAGTATGAACTTCATCACGGGGTGCGTATCTCTGATGCGGCGCTTGTTTCGGCAGCCGTGATGTCAAACAGGTATATTGCAGAACGCTTTTTGCCTGATAAAGCGATTGATTTGATTGATGAAGCGGCCTCAAAGCTTAAAATGGCACTTGATTCAAAGCCTGAAAAATTAGATGAACTGGATCGCCGCCTTTTACAGCTTAAAATCGAGCGAGAGGCCCTAAAAAAAGAAACAGATGATGCTTCTGTCGAGCGACTGCAAAAAATCGAGCGCGAAATATCTGATTTAGAGCAAAAATCAGCCTCGGAAAATGCAAAATGGAGCATGCATAAAAATGCCTTAAAAGAAACGGGCAAAATCAGAGAAACTTTGGATAAAGCGCGTATTGAGGCCGAAAAAGCTTTGCGTGACGGACAATATGAAAAAGCCGGTAAATTGCAATATAAAGAAATTCCGGAACTTGAAAAAAAGCTTCAGTCGTTGAACGAAGAAGCTTCCGCCACAACAAGTTTTGAAACGGTTACGCCCGATATTATAGCTCAGGTTGTTTCTAAATGGACAGGTATTCCGCTTGATAAATTAATGACAAGTGAAAAAGAAAAATTAATCAAGATGGAAGAAAATTTAAGCCGTCGCGTGGTCGGACAAGAAGAGGCCGTTAAAGCCGTTTCAAATGCTGTTCGACGCTCAAGAGCCGGATTGTCGGACGGGGCAAAACCCATCGGTTCCTTCTTGTTTTTGGGTCCGACGGGTGTCGGCAAAACGGAACTTGCCAAGGCATTGGCCGAATTTTTGTTTGATGATGAAAGTGCCGTTTTGAGAATAGATATGTCCGAATATATGGAAAAGCACGCCGTTGCACGTTTAATCGGTGCGCCTCCGGGATACGTCGGTTATGACGAGGGTGGTGTTTTGACGGAGGCCGTGCGCCGCCGCCCGTATCAGGTGATTTTGTTTGATGAGGTTGAAAAAGCACACCCCGATGTGTTTAACGTTTTGCTTCAGGTCTTGGATGACGGCCGTTTGACGGATGGCAAAGGTCGCACCGTTGATTTCAAAAACACGTTTTTGATTATGACCTCAAACCTCGGAACGGGGCAAAATGTCAAAGATGTGCGCGAAATGCTTAAATCATTCTTTAAGCCGGAATTTATCAACCGCTTGGATGAAGTGATTGTCTTTCGTTCGTTAGAACTCAAGGATATTGAAAAAATCATCGATATTCAGTTGGCACGGCTTCAAAAACGCCTTGATGAAAGGCATATCACCTTAAAACTTGATGATACGGCCAAAAAATGGCTTGCGCATCAAGGTTATGACAAAGATTTCGGCGCAAGACCCTTAAAGCGCTTGATTGAGCAAGCTATATCCAATCCGCTTGCGATGCTGATTTTAGAGGGCAAAGTCAAGGACGGTCAAACGGTCTTTATCAAAAATAAAGGTGATCATCTTTGCTTTGATTGATAAAGTAAGAACGAAAAAAACCGCGGGTGAGGAAACCCGCGGCTGTTTTTTATATAGCAAAAAACTTTTCAACAATGTGATGTTAATGTTTGCAATCAAAAATGAATGTCTTATAATGCGGACAATAATTGCTTTTAAATAAAAGAGGAAATATCATGATTAATAAATTGGCAAAAGCACAAAAAAGCTGGGTTGCAAAACTGATTTTGTCTTTGACGGCGTTGAGCTTTATGTCGTTGTTCGGCATCACGGGCTATTTATCAAGCGCATCAAATAACCGTACGGTGATTAAAGTGGATAACATCGAAATTTCGCAGGCGGAATTTCAGTATGAGTTGCAAAAAGAATTAAATGCCGCCAAAAATATCTTAAATACGGATTTAGATGACGACGCGCTTGAAAATTTAAGATTAGCGCTGACAAACGCCGTTGCATCAAAAATGCTTAAAGACGCTGTCATTGACAGAACGGCTCAAAAATATCATGTCCTTTTTCGTCCGGAGTTAATCAGTTCTATCGTTGCAAATGAACCTTCTTTTCAAGATATGGCCGGCAATTTTAATCGTGATTTGTTCCGCCGCGTCTTAAATGAAAACAATATCAGCGAACAGGAATATGTTCAATCCGTTTCGCGAGGTTTGGCAGAACAGATTTTGACCGCTTGGCCGGTGCAAAAAATTTATGTGCCTGAAACGCTTGTCAATGCTCAAGTCAAAATCGACGGCAAACGCCGTACATTTAAGTATATGACGATTGAGCCTCAAGATATGCGTATTGACCGCGCCATTTCCGATGAGGAAGTTGAGCAATATTATGATGACTTTGCCTCACTTTTTGTTGAGCCGGAAAGACGCGATTTATCCGTGCTTTATCTTTCACTTGATGATATTGCCCGTCAGATGAATATCTCAGATGAAGATATCAAGGCTTATTATGATGAGCATATTGATGACTATGAGAAAAAAGAACAGCGTGAAGTTTTGCAAATGATGTTTGAAGATGAGCAGTCCGCAACGGAGGCTTATGATGCTTTGGTAAACGGTGCTGATTTTTATGAGGTTGCCTCGGATAAAGCCTCTCAAAGCAAAGAGCAAACAGAACTTGGCGTTGTTTTTGAAAACGATTTGGTTTTTGAAATCGCCGAAGATACATTTGCGCTTGAAAAAGGCGGTTTTACAAAACCCGTTCAGGTCGGTGATATCTTTCAAATCATCAAGGTTGTGGATATTATCGCCCCTTCAAAAACAGACTATGTGTCGGCTTCTGCCGAGATTAGGGCTGAGCTTGTGAGCGAAAAGCTTTATGACGCCGTTTATGAGGTTTTGGGTCAGATGGAAGACCTCATCGGTGCGGGTAAAACTTTGGAAGAAATTGCCACGCAAAAAGGTGCCAAAGTTCAAACAATCAAAGGTCTTGCCGATAACGGAGAGGCTTTGAGTGTGCCTGAAAACTTAAAAGATATGGTAAAATTATCTGACGTGATTGACAATGCTTTTTCATACGCTAAGGGTGAAACGAGCCAGACAATTGAAACGGATGACGGTTTGATTGTTTTGCGTGTGGATGAAATCATCGAATCACATCAAAAACCGATTGAGTCGGTGACAGATCAAATCAAAACACTTTGGGCGGAAAATGAGCGCACGGCAATGGCTCAGGAAACGCTCAACGATATAATGCACGATTTGCAGGAAGGTGCCGATTTCACAAAAACCGGACAACGTTATGGTTTGCATGTATATAAATCTCAGCCCGTGACACGAAATGAAAGTTTTGCCGATTTGAGCTATGAAGATATGCGAGAGCTGTTTTCTTTGAATTTAGATGAGCCTTATCAAGCCTCGGTTAAAGAAAAATATTTAGTCATTGCCGCGGTTGAAGATTTTGAAAATTCCGTACCTTTAAGTGAGGATGAGCTCAATATGATTCGTTTCAAAACGCGTTATGCCGTTGTGCGTGATTTGCAAAAAGCGATGCTCGATTCATACGCTAAAGACTATAAAACAAAAGTCAAATACAAATTAATGGGCATTGAAGATTAAAAAAAAGCCGCCTTTATCAAATGGCGGCTTTGCTTTCATGAGGAAAATAAAAAGATGAAGATTGTTTTTATGGGGACACCTGATTTTTCGGTACCTGTTTTAGAAAGATTGATTAAAGAACATGATGTGATATGCGTTTACACGCGCGTGCCGAAAGAGGCCGGCAGGGGGCATGAGCTCAAAAAATCACCCGTTCATCTGGTCGCCGAAAAATACGGTATTGAAGTCAGAACGCCGAAAACTTTGCGAAACGATACCGCTCAGGAAGAATTTAGAGCCTTAAAGGCAGATGTTGCGGTGGTGGCGGCTTACGGGCTTATTTTACCAAAACCCGTGATAGAGGCTTTTAAGTACGGATGCTTAAACGTGCATGCCTCGCTTTTACCGCGTTGGCGCGGTGCGGCACCGATACAGCGCGCGATTGAAGCAGGTGATGAAAAATCCGGCGTAACGATTATGCAAATTGTTGAGGCATTGGATGCGGGCGCGATGTACCAAAAAGGTGAGGTTGCGATTACTCCTGATATGACGGGCGGTGATTTGCATGACAAACTTTCGCTCATGGGTGCAGATTTGATGAGTGATGTTTTATCCCGTATTGATGAAATTAAACCGCAACCGCAAAATGAAGCGCTTGTGACATATGCCTCTAAACTTGAAAAAGAAGAAGAAAAACTTGATTTTACGATGCCTGCGATGTTTTTAGAATACAAAATCAGAGCATTTAATCCTTTTCCGGCAACGTATTTTGAATATCAGGGCGAACGTTTTAAGGTCTTAAAAGCAAAAGTGGTTGATGCGCACGCACAATCCGGTGTGATTATAGAGGGCAAAACGGCGCTTCAAATAGCTTGCGCGGATAAGGCGCTTGAGATTTTGCAGATTCAGCGTCAAGGCAAACGTATGATGCAGATTGATGAGCTGTTGCGCGGTTTTGAATTTCAAAAGAATACGCAACTTGCATAATTCATTTTTTATTTGACATTTGATTAAAATCCAGGCATGATAAGCATCGTAACCAAAATGGTTGCGGTGTTTACTAAACACATTCAACACATAACTCCTCTTTGGTAGGAGTTCTCGATATAAGGCTTTTGCACGAATGAGAGAAACTGTGTGTTGACAGTTTAGTAGCTCCTCCACTTTGGAATTTTTCTGAAGTGATTTTTTTAATTTTGTAAAATAGGGGAAAAAATATGAAACAAAGGGCCTTTATTGTGAGTTTTATGCTCAGTTTTAAAATATATGCATCAACATATGTACCTTGCAGTGATTCGGAAATGCAAGCAAAGACTTGTTTTGAATGTGGTGCAAGTTGTGTTATGAGATATAGCGAATCGATAAAAAATAATAATACGACCGAAAAAATTCTAACCGTTTCGGGTGAAGGTAATATGGGAAATTTTAATTATGATGGCGACACACCCACACCTTGGTATGTCAAATCTTCAGAAGTTACAAAAGTCGTGGTTGATGAAGGAATAACCTCTGTCGGGTTTAATGGTTTTTATCATTTTATGAACTTATCTGAAGTTGAACTCCCGTCAACATTGCTTAATTTAGAACCGGGGGCTTTTCAATCTTGTCCTCAATTAAAATCGCTATCACTTCCGGATGGTGTTAATATCCATCGTGCATCATTGCAGGGAACCGGCTTAACAAGCATTGTTATCCCCAAGAATGCAAAATTACTTTCAGGAGAGGATATTTTTGACAGTCCGTATTATGGCAGTACGCCGATTGAAAAAATTTATTGTCTTTCTGAACAGAAAGATGCTTGTGCGGCAGTGGTTGCTTATCGCGGAGATAATGTTTCTGTGATAGCGTATCAAAAAAGCGACGACGGATTTTATCAAATCGGGGATAAACTTTATGCAACGGCAGATTTGATGACCAAAGGCGCCGCTTGTGATAATGCGCAAAACTGCCAAGATATTTTGGATGCCGCCTCGCAGGGCAAGCCCTTTGAAGTCGGCGGAAAATATTGGGCAACGCTTGATTTGTTTGCAAGTGGTGCGGCATGCACGGACAAACAAAACTGTGAAGATATATTGGCCTCAAACGGTGCGCCTTTCAAAGTCGGTTCAAAGATTTATAATTCGATGGAAGATTTTGCTTTAGGCAACAATGTCAAATTCCGCATTTACACCATCGATGAGGCCAATCAGGTCGCAGGTAAAACCAATACTTTCTCGATTCGGTATCGATAAAAAAAAGAACCACGCATAAAGGGCGTGGTTCTCTTCTTTTAGTCAAACAAGAGCTTTGTTTACAAAACGAGCTCAAACTCTTTGAGGGTCTCACCCGTGTGCCCGTTAAACGCTGTTATCGGGAATTTAAATTCCCACAGGTCATAGACGTCGGGCCTTTCTTTCGAGAGCTCAAGGGGCGTCAAAGTCATATCTCCCGCACTAAACCTACAATCCGGTGAAGCAATTTTTTCACCGTCAAGATAGACTTCCGTGACCGTGTAGTAAAAATCCAACTTTTTCTCTTGCATTTCGCCGGCCGGTGTGAGAATCCACACAATGTATGCAGTCGAATAATCGACGCGGCGAATTTCAAAGTTTCCCTCATACATGTAAGCTGAAACGCGAACCTCGTGTGGATCGGTAAAACTTCTTTTTCCGGTCATCACCCCGTTCTGTGAAGAAGTTTCTTCATAAAACAAGAGGTTAGAAGTGTAATGCATGGAAAAGAAATCAAGCGATACGGTCGAAGTCTTGCCTTGTGAGGTCAAAGTGACTTTATCACCTTCCACGGAATAAGAATCAGACAGCTGTTCTTTGGTGCAGCCGAACATCGCAACGCATGCGATGATGAATAAAAATTTTTTCATAATTTTGGGGGGTTAAATCATAATTTTTTCAATTGTTGCTACATTAGCCGTAATTTTTGTTTTTGTCAAGAGTTTTTTGTTTTTTTAAAATTTTTTTTGCTTTAAGACTTATTTTAATATTTTGTGTTAAAAATCACCTTATTAATATAAATTTTAAGGACCAATATGATGCTTCTTTCTTTTTTTAATCTTGATATCAACGTTATTTTAAGGGCTTTTATGGCTCTTCTGACGACTTTTGTTTTGTCGCTTTTATTCGGACGTACGCTTATCAATTTTTTAAGAAAACATCAGCATCACGGTCAGCCTATCAGAACAGACGGCCCTCAGTCACATCTTAAGACAAAACAGGGCACCCCGACGATGGGCGGTTTGCTTATTTTGGGGACATCCGTATTATCGATTTTGCTTTATGCCAATGTCACCTATCATTTTGTGTGGGTAAGTTTGCTTGTCTTGTTTGTATACGGCTTGACGGGCTTTATTGATGATTATATCAAAGTCACCAAAGAAACGCCGAATGCCTTAACAGCCAAAGCCAAGCTTTTTTTACAATTTATGACGGCTGTCGTGGTGGCAACAATTGTGACGGCAGCCACGCCTCAGGCCGTAAGCAACATTTTGTATATTCCTTATTTCAGGGTATCGCTTTATTTGTCGTGGCTTTATATCCCGTTTGCCGTCATTGTTATTTCAGGCACATCAAACGGGGTTAATTTAAGCGACGGTTTAGACGGATTGGCCTCGGGCCTTTTGGTTTTAGCTTTTACATTTTTTGCGATTATGGCTTATATCATCGGTACGCCTCTGGCGCACGGATTTGCTCTGCCTTATATTCCGCGCAGTGCTGAGATGGCTGTTGTCTGCGCTTCAATCGTCGGGGCGTGTCTCGGATTTTTGCGCTTTAATGCACCGAAGGCCGAAGTTTTCATGGGCGATACGGGATCTCTGGCTTTGGGGGCATTATTGGGTACGGTTGCCGTTATCTTAAAACAGGAAATTTTGCTTGCCGTTGCCGGTTTTGTCTTTGTTTTTGAAACGATTTCCGTTATTATACAGGTCTTTTATTATAAAAAAACAGGCAAGCGCTTTTTTAAGATGGCGCCCATACATCACCATTTTGAACAATGCGGATGGCCTGAAAAAAAGGTTGTGTCGTGCTTTTGGCTTGCGGGTTTTGTTTTTGCATTTATTGCCATGCTCTCACTCATTAAGTTTTAAGGAGCTCAAAGCGTGATTGCCTTTTCAAGATTAAATAAATCAAAAATTGCAAACTGGTGGTGGACCGTTGATAAAATCACATTGGGCCTTTTGATGCTTATTATATTTATCGGTGCCTTTTTGGTCTTTTCGGCCAGTCCGCCGGTTGCCCGTACAAATAATTTTTCGGATTATCACTTTATCAAAAAACAGATTGTTTTTATATTCGGGGCGCTTGTGATTTTGTTTTCAACATCAATGATGCGCTTAAAAAATATAAGAAGATTGTCGATTGTCGGCTATATTGTGTTTTTTATTTTGATGGGTATTACGCTTTTTGCCGGTTACGAAACAAAGGGTGCATCGCGTTGGATCAGAGTGTTGGGCTTTACATTGCAGCCTTCCGAATTTATAAAACCGACATTCGTCGTGGTGTCGGCATGGCTTTTGGAGGGGGCAAAAAAGTTTGATGATTTTCCGGGTAGTGTTCTTTCAGGCGGTCTTTATTTGATGACGGTTACAATGCTTTTGTTGCAACCCGATATCGGTATGACGGTAGTGGTCACATGCGTATGGGTGTTTCAGCTCTTTTTGGCCGGATTGCCGCTTTTGCTTGTGTCCGTTTTGGGTATATGCGGTGTTCTGGCAGGTGTTGGTGCTTATTTTACTTTCGGACACTTTCATGATCGTGTTCAGCAATTTTTGTTTTCCGGCGGAGAACTCAGTTATCAGGTCAAAAAATCGATGGAAGCCTTTGAAAACGGCAATCTTTTGGGGCGTGGTCCCGGTGAAGGTGTTGTCAAATTGCATTTGCCTGATGCGCATACCGATTTTATTTTTGCCGTTGCGGGTGAAGAATTCGGGGTCTGGCTTTGCCTGCTGATTATTGCGTGTTTTGCGATTATTGTTGTGCGCGCACTTTATTTGTCCTTAAAAGACAACAACTTATTTATCATTTATGCCTCTTCGGGGTTAGCTGCCTCATTTGGCCTGCAAAGCATTATCAATATGGCATCTACCTTGCATTTAATGCCGACAAAAGGCATGACTTTGCCGTTTATGTCTTACGGCGGGTCATCAATTTTTGCATCGGCACTCGGTATGGGTATGCTCCTTGCGCTGACACGCAAAAACCAAACGGCAGAAGATAAGGATGCCTGATGATGCTTGAAATCAAAAATCTTGAAGGAAAGATACTTTACGGTGAAGAGCTCAAAAAGCATACATGGCTCGGTGTCGGCGGACCGGCAGAAGTTATGTTTTTTCCGAAAAATGATGAAGATTTGCGTATTTTTTTGCAAAATAAACCCGAAAATATGCCTGTTTTTATTTTAGGCGGCGGGTCAAATCTTTTGGTCAGAGATGGCGGAATAAAAGGTGCGGTTGTTAAATTAAATACGCCTTATTTTAAAGAAATTGAGATAGAAAAAAACAGCATAACCTGCAAATCCGGCGTTTTAAACAGCTCACTTAAAAAAATTTTGATTGAAAATGAGCTTGGCGGACTTGAGTTTTTGTGTTCAATCCCCGGCACAATCGGCGGACTGGTTAAAACAAATGCCGGCTGTTTTTCAAAATCGTTGAGTGATGTTTTGCTTGAGGCAACAATCATGGATGCAGACGGCAACAAACGTACCGTTATGCCGGAAGAATTTCACTTTTCATACCGAAAAAGCGATTTTCCCGCAAGCTGGATTATTCTGTCCTTAAAGCTTAAAACACAAAAAGATACAAAAGAAAATATTGCTTTGATTATCAAAGAGCAAGCTTTGTATCGCAAAAAACACCAGCCGATGAATGTTAAAACGGCGGGTTCAACATTTAAAAACCCGAACGGAGAGCGTGCTTGGGAACTGATTAAGCAGGCAAATGCCGATACTTTGAGCGTCGGAGGGGCAAAGCTTTCGGATATACATTGCAACTTTATGATAAACGAAAACAATGCCTCAGCTTTGGATTTGGAAATGCTCGGTGAAAAAATTATTCAAAAAGTTAAAGAAAAAACGGGTATAACTTTAGCTTGGGAAATTGAAAAAATCGGGGATAATTAGATGAAGTTTTTGAAAAAATACGCATTTTTCAAACATCAAAAACCGCTTCAAAATCCTAATCGTTTTGAGCTGAAATCTGACGCACCGTTTCGATTTTTTGCACATCTGTTTTTGATATTTATGGGCGTTTCCTGCGTTTTGACGGCAATTACATTGCGTGATAGTTTGATTGAAAAAAAGATCGACGAGATGAAAATGGAGGCTTTTGATTATGCCGCAAAACACGGTTTTGCAATAGAAGATATTGTGATTGAAGGACGCGATCAAACAACGCTTGAAGCCCTAAAAAATGAGCTTGATTTAAGTCGAAACGACAGTATTTTAAGTGTCGATTTAAATCAAATAAAAAGCAAAATTGAAGGTATGCCTTGGGTCGATAAGGCAGAACTTAAACGCTCGTATTTTCCAAATGTATTGCAAATCAATTTGAAAGAAAAAGATATTATTGCGCTTTACCAAACAGGCGAATTTTATTATCCGGTAGACAAGGATGGACATGTGATTGAGGCTGATTATGTTCCCTCAAGGCCGTTTTTGATTCTTGTTGGTGATGGCGCGCCCGAGCATTTGGCTGATTTGATTAAAATCACGTCAAGCGAACCTTTACTTTATGAACGTATAAAAGCGGCGATTTGGCATTCCGGTCGCAGATGGGATTTGGTTTTTGATGATTTGGAAAACGGTTTGACGGTTAAAATGCCTGAAAAAAATCTTGAAAAAGCGTGGAAAAAATTGATAAAAATTGATCATAAATACGGAATTTTTAAACGTAAATTAACTTTCATCGATTTAAGATATGAAGATAAAGTGACGGTTAATATCGCCGAATAAAATTTAATACAAAAAACAAGGGCATAAATAAAGTGAATCATTCTTTTGCAAGAGCATCCACTTTGGCAACCTTAGATATCGGTTCATCTAAGGTCTGTTGCCTGATTGCGCACATCACGCCGCGGGATAAAAAAATCGAGATTGTCGGCTATGGATACAATGCTTCAAAAGGGATTAAAAACGGTGTGATTACCGACATCAATCAAGCGACGCTTTCCATTTGTAATGCAGTTGAAGATGCAGAACAACAGGCCAAAGAGCGCATTAACAGCCTGATTGTCAATGTTTCGGGTGACAAAACACAAAGTTTTATTACACACAACCGTATTCAATTGCATAAAAACCGCCCGATTTCGGAAATTGATGTTGAAAAATTGATGTCGCAGAGTGTCGCAAAAATCAAAAATTTTGAAGGTGAAGCGATACATTGTATTCCGCTTGATTTTCTAGGCGATAAAAATGAACCGATTAAAGACCCAAAAGGGCTTTATGCCGAAAGTTTGGGACTTGATATGTTGTTTGGGACATATCCTGAGTTGTTATATAAAAATCTTGAAAATGTGATTGAAAGTGCGCACCTTGAGGTGGCTTCCAAAGCATTTTCGGGCTATGCATCTGCACTTTCGTGTCTTGTAGATGATGAAAAAGAGCTGGGTGCAACGGTTGTGGATATTGGCGGCGGGACAACGAGTATCACGACATTTAAAAACGGCTATCCCGCTTATTTTTCAACATTGCCCGTCGGCGGAAACAATATTACAAACGATATCGCCTGGGGGTTGACAACATCCTTTGCTTATGCCGAAGATTTAAAAATCAGACATGGATGTGCCTTTTTAATCAGTCAGGACGAGCGCGAAACGATAGATGTTTATCCTGTCGGTGAAGAAGATGATAATTCCATTCGTCAGGTGCCAAAATCTGATTTGATTAACATTATCACGCCGCGTGTTGAAGAAATTTTTGAGATGGTTGGCAAAAAGCTTGCAGAACAAGGCTTAAAAGATGTGTCAAATCATCGTGTGGTTTTAACCGGCGGTTGCAGCTCATTGAACGGTATTCGCGAAGTTGCGAATTTAGTACTTAATAAACAGGTGCGTTTGGGTATTCCGCGCAATATTCCGAATATCCCGACATATCTTTATGATCCGAAGTATTCCACCGCGCTCGGAATGCTTCTGTTTGCCATCAATTTCAGAGAGCGTCGCCCGTATACAAACAATACAACAACATTGACCGACATCGGCGGGGTCAAAAAGATTTTAGCCTGGTTTAAGCAAAATTTTTAAGCAATATTAATACTGATTTTTTAAATGTTTCACGTGAAACATTCTGCGTTTTTATATGAAAAATCAATGCGTTATTTGATTTTATGGCGTCTATATTATAAGAAAAATATCATATACTTCGCGGGGATTTTTTTACTTGACATTTGATTTGAGGTATGTAATCATGAAAATCAGATAGAGAAGTTTGGGCTTTTCTGTTCAGTACCCTGATAGGGTGCGGGGCTCTAAAACAGCTTATTATAGTATGCAGTGATGGTAACACTGTAATTTTATAGTGTTTTTTTTGTTTTTAAAAACACCATTATCCCCGAAAAAAGTCGGGGTGCCGATAATGAATGTACAAGGTTCTCCTAAAGATTATTGGGATCATTTCATACTATATGGTTGTTTTACACCCCGTCGCTCCATCAAAGGTGCGACTTTTTGTTTCAACTAAATAAGGATAAATGAGATGAATTATTCAAAATTGTTAATTTCTTTTGCATCTGCTTTTTTATTGTGCATTAACCTCAAAGCTGATGAACTTTACACTTGCGGTACAAATTGCAAATATATCATTGAAGATGGTGTTTTGACCATTTCACCGATTGATTTTTCCCAGTCGGCAAGCATACAATCTTATATACATTGCGACGACTTTGACTGTTACAATGATGCTCCATGGTATGATAGCGGTGTATCAAAAATTATTGTCAGTGATGGTATTTCATCAATCGGTGATGGTGCTTTTTTCAGGATGCACTCAGTAACTTCCGTTGAATTGCCGGAAGGCCTGGAATCAATCGGTAATTCATCTTTTGAAGCAACGAATATTACAAACATTGATTTACCGAGCACTTTAACGTCCTTGGGAGTTTATGCATTTGCGTACTCTCAGCTTGAAAATATTAATAATATTCCTGAAGGTATTACAGAACTTCCTTATCGCGCTTTTTGTAATACACAAATCGAAAATTTTACCGTTCCGTCAACCGTAACAATTGTTTCACCTAACGCTTTTGGTGGAGAAGATGACGATCATAGTAGCGCTTTAATTAAAAATCTCTATTGCAGTGAAGCTGTTGCCGACCAATGTGCAGCAGCCACACAATGGAAAAAAGATTTAGGAAAAGAAATCAATATAATAACCTATAAAAAAGATGGTAATAAAATTTTTTATAAAAATCATTGGTATAACAACGCAAGTGATATTTTATCAGGTGATTACAACAAAAAACGTATTTATACCATCGATGAAGCGAATGTTGTTGCAGGCAAGACGAATACTGTTTCGATTAGGTATAGATGAAAAGCTGAATATCAAAAAAAACAGTACCCTTCAGTTTTATACTGAAGGGTATCTGAAAAAAGACTTTACTTCTTTTCGGCTTCCACCGCCTTAAAGAGTTCTTCCAACTCATTAATGAAGCGCGCGAGCTCTGAGCTCATCACGGTGCCGATGGTCGGACGCTCGATAATCTCATTGATGACCGTCTTGTTGGGCAGAACCTTGGGAGTCACGTCCTTTCTTTGGTCGTAATGCGAATACCTTTTGTGGGCGTAGAACTTAACCACATCGCCTTCCTGCTCTATCGAGTAAAAGACGTCATTTTTGGAAGCAATAAACTTTCTCATAAAAATTGGTTTAGAATGGTTGACAAATTTTTAATATTTGTCCTTTTATAGCATAAACAAATTTGCTTTGCAAGCACTTTTTTTTAGTAAAGTTGTATTCTTGTCCAGATAAAAAGAACGTTGCCGTCATTTTTTATCCCCGGCACATAAGCGGCCTGCAAATCGACTTTGCCGTATCCGATACCAATCATCGGCAAGGGCAATGGCACAGGGACATAAGCATACTCATGGCGTTGCGTCAAGCCGAGCGTAAAACCATACCCAAGGCGAAAATCATGCCAATATTTGTTTTTCAAAAAGGCATAACCGAGCATTGTTTCGCCATATCCGTTAGAATCCTCAAAATACATACCGTACAGACTGTGCCAGTCACCGTCTTCATCATAGCGCGAAACGCCCAAACCGGCACCCCACGGATTTTCGTTATATTTTTTAATATGCTCTCTGTCATAGGTCAAGCGGTTGTGCCACGCATAAAGGGGGATATACGCATCATAACCATGGTCATTAAACGTTTCGATGACATTGTAGCGAATCGTGCAATACCAGTCACCCAAAGTATCACAAATGCCGGCCTTGGCCTGAGATGAAAAAACAAGTGTTATAAAAAGCACGCAAAGTGCAGATATTTTTTTCATATTTATTGTCCGTATTCAATCATGTTATTTTTGACAAGTAATTTGTTTTAAGCGTCCGTCAGCGGCAATTTTATCAATCACGGCCTTGACGAACAAATCGATTTTTTTGCCCTCACGATAATCGGCATGCGCAACCATATGTGCCCGACCGTCACGATTGAGCGATGCGGCACGCTCTTTTTGCCCGTCTTTGTAGACGGCCATCGTATGACCGCCCGCTTTGTTGAGCATGGCCATGCACGGGATATCCGTGTTGCCGTCACCGATGTACAGGATATTTGTCAGCGGGACGGGCTTGCATTCTTTTGCAACATGCCTGTTAACGCCTTCGATATCCGTCACGTCCAAACAGCCTTTATTGATGCGGTAAATATATTGTGTTTTTGATGTAAAATTAAGTGCCATTGCCGGCCAAACGGCATTGCCGTTTTTATCATACAAAAAGCTTGAAGCAAACATCTCTGCAAATTCATGCGCAATCGACGTACCCTCTAAAATTTCTCTCAAGCCGGATGAAATAATATAATGCTTGAGCTTGACACCTTTGGCTTTGGCATAGCGATTGATGCGGGCAAAATAATCTTCTACACCCTCAAAAAATTGGATATCTTTGCCATAGCTTTGAAAATCTTCACGCCGAACGGAAAGACCGCGACGACAAGATTCGTCAATCATCACCTTCATATAGGTCAAAATTTCATCACCTTTTTGATCTCTGGCAAGTCCGTTGGCCGTTTCCCAAAAATCAGAAGGCGCCATATGAAGCTTTTTGACAAAGCCGTATTCTTGCATGTTGCCCGGCGCAAGTGTGCCGTCAAAATCATAACATATTGCCATCGGTATCATACGTTTCATCAGATTTTATCCTTGATGTTAAAGCAAAATAACAGCCCAAACGACAATCGCATTGATAAACGAAAGCAAAACAACAAAAGAGCCTATGTCCTTGGCTTTTTTTGATAAGGGGTGAATGTCTTCGGATATTCTGTCAATGCAAACTTCAATCGCAGTATTGACGCTTTCGGCAAACAAAATCAAAAAAAGCGAAAAGAGCATCAACGCACGCTCAACGGAGCTGACGGGGCATAAAAACGCCAATATTGCAAAAACAACAAAAACAGCCAAATCCTGTCTGAAGGCCGGCTCGGATTGAAACATTGCACAAAAACCGTCCTTAGAAAAAATAAACGCATTTAAAATACGTTTGATGCCTTGAATGATGTTTTTTTTCATATTTTTCAATTCAATTATCCTTTGATATGGTATGCGGATAAATTACAAGACTTGAAATAAAAATCAAGCATTTTTTGTTTTTTTATTTGACTTTTGTTTTTTTATATGGAAAAATAAAAGCGTAACCAAAATGGTTGCGGTGTTAGATGACACTTTCAAAACATAAACTCCTTTAAAAGGGAGTTCTTGAGATAAGCACATTTGTGACGAATAAAAGAAACTGCGTTTTGACAGTTCATCTAGCTCCCACTTTGGAATTTTCTGAAGTGATTTTTTTTGGTTTTGCCGTTTTTGAATCCTCCCCCCCGGAAAAGGGGAGGTTTGGAGAGGGTGATAGAAATAACATCAATATTCCATTAAAGGAGAATAAATATGAAAAAAATAATTTTGATTTTAGGGTTAGTTTTAAGTTTTAACGTCAATGCCGAAACATCGGGTAATTGCGGTGCATATAATGAAAATACACAAACTTATGATGATTGTAACTGGAGCCTTGATGATGAGGGAAATCTCAAGATTTGGGGTACTGGAAAAATGGCTGATTATACACATACTTATTATGACAATCCTTCACCATGGGGAACAGATATTTCTACGGTTGAAATATCGGGTATTACATCTATCGGAACACTTGCTTTTCATCAAGCGCAGTTAACGTCTGCTAAAATAGGCAATTCGGTTCTATCTATCGGCGATGGAGCTTTTCAGTCAATGAGAAACTTAACATCAGTTAATTTTGAAGAAAATTCACAGCTTGAAAGGATAAATGTAGCCGTTTTTTATGGTGACCCTTTATTGACGCATATCGAGTTGCCGGATTCGCTTAAATACCTCGGACATTATAATTTCGGAGCATCCGGTGTGACAAGTCTTATACTTCCGGACTCTTTGTTTGATGAGGGTGGTTTAGGGATGGCTCATAGCGCATTAACACATATCAATGAAATATATTGCTCAGAAAAATATCAGAAAAAATGCGCTGATTACTTAAAAGACGCCGACTCTTTTACGGGGGTTGACGGTGGCTATGTACCTCTTGAAGATGTGGACTTAAAAATGTACAGACGTCTTGGAAACGAGTATCTTTATGGTGGCAAATTTTATGACAGTCTCGGTAAAATCGGTACACAAAATTATATCAAAAAGCGCATTTACACTATCGATGATGCAAATCAGGTGGCGGGAAAGGTTAATTCGGTCAAGATAAGATACCGCTGAAAACTTTTGATTTTATGATATTGAAAGCGGTATTTGTCATGATTATTTTCTCTTGTGTCTTTATTTTAACATTTTTTAGGAGAAAAAATCATGACAACTCAAGGTGTACGTTATCCGACTTTAGCTTTTCACACGGGCGGTGTCGGTCAGGCCAATGACGGTATTCCGCCGCAGCCGTTTGAAACATTTTGCTATGACAGCGCTTTAATGCAGGCCAAGATTGAAAACTTCAACGTTGTGCCCTATACTTCTGTTTTGCCTAAAGAACTTTTCGGGCATATCGTACCTGTCGACAAAGTTGTAAATAAATTTAAGCATGGTGCGGTTTTAGAGGTCATTATGGCCGGCAACGGTGCCAAACGCGATGATCACAAAGCCATAGCAACGGGTGTCGGTATATGCTGGGGCAAAGACAAAAACGGTGAACTCATCGGCGGTTGGGCGGCTGAATATGTTGAATATTTTGACACACACATTGATGATGAAATTGCCGAGGGTCACGCCAAAATGTGGCTCAACAAATCCTTAAAACACGAGCTTGAAATCAGGGGTGTCGAAAAGCATAGCGAATTTCAGATGTTCCATAATTATTTGAATATCACCCAAGAGTTCGGGTACAGTTTGACATGTCTCGGATTTTTAAATTTTGAACATGCTGACCCTGTTGAAATTTAATCAAAGAGGCGCTTGATATGTTTCATGAAAATAAAAAACAAGTCATGCCGGCGGATGGAAAAAAGACATCTGCCGGTTTGGGCGTGATGGCTTTGGCCGCGATTGTGGTCAGTTCAATGATCGGCGGAGGTATTTACTCGTTGCCGCAAAATATGGCCTCCGGCGCATCGGCCGGTGCGGTTTTGCTTGCATGGGTGATTACCGGTATCGGTGTTTATTTTATTGCGAATACCTTTCGCATTTTATCGGTTGTTAAGCCTGATTTAACGGCGGGTATTTATATGTACAGCAGACAAGGTTTCGGTCCTTATGCCGGTTTTAGCATCGGTTGGTCATACTGGCTTTGTCAGATTTGCGGCAATGTAGGGTATGCCGTGATTACAATGGATGCCTTAAATTATTTTTTTCCGCCGTATTTTGCGGGGGGCAACAATTTGGCGTCCATCATCGGCGGATCGCTGATTATTTGGGGATTTAACTTTTTGGTCTTACGCGGTATAAAACAGGCCACTTTTGTTAATTTAATCGGCACGGTAGCCAAAATTTTGCCGCTTTTGCTGTTTATTTTGGTGATGATTTTTGTCTTCCATTCTGATAAATTTTCATTTGATTTTTGGGGCGAAAATGTCATCGGCGGTAAATCTCTCGGCTCGCTTTCAGAGCAAATCAAAAGCACAATGCTTGTGACTTTGTGGTCGTTTATCGGTATTGAAGGCGCAGTTGTTATGTCAAAGCATGCCAAATCGGCAAAATCTGTCGGCAGAGCAACGGTGCTTGGTTTTATCGGATGCTTAACGATTTATGTTTTGCTTTCATTGTTGCCGTTTGGTTATATGTCACAAACCGAACTTGCAAACATAGCCAATCCTTCAACAGCCGGAATATTAGAAAAAATCATGGGCAAATCGGGCGCCTATATTATGAATATCGGGCTTTTGGTATCTGTTTTGACAAGTTGGCTTGCATGGACGATGGTGACGGCCCAAATTCCGCAAGCGGCAGCTGAAAACGGCACATTTCCTAAAGCTTTTGCAAGAGAAAATTCGCACCACGCACCGTCATTTTCGCTTTATATGACAAGCTTGATGATGCAGGTTTTCATGCTTCTTGTGTATTTTTCAAACAATGCGTGGAACACGATGCTTTCAATCACAAGCGTCATGGTTTTGCCGGCTTATTTTTCATCTTGTGCGTATTTGTGGAAATTGTGTGAAGACCACGAATATCCTAAAGATACATACATTAAACGGTCTTCAGCACTTTTTGCCGCAATCATCGGTGCAATTTACGCTCTGTGGCTGATTTATGCCGCGGGATTGCAATATTTATTGGCGGCCGTGATTTTTATTGCTGTCGGTATTCCGTTTTATATTTGGGCTCGCACGCAAAATGCACCGAATGACAAGATTTTTACAAAACGCGAATTTTGTTTTGCCGTCTTGCTTATTCTGCTCGCATTGGCTGCGATTTATGCGCTTATGACGGGCATCATCAAACTTTAATCACAAAAACCCTCATTTTGACAAAACTTTTTCTTGACAAAGCAAAATGAGGGTGCTATTTTAGCATAAATAAAAAGATTTATGTAAAACCAATTAAAAATACACAGATTATGGCTAATAAAACTTTAATGGAATATCTCGCTGAAAGCGATTATTCCGCCCTTTTGCGGTTCGTCCACTCCACCGCGACGAATGGTATCAACGATTCGGATGCGGCAGATTTTTACCGCGAAGCGCCTGAAGACTGGAAACAGACCGTATTGAACTCTTGCGCTCCCGGACCTGAAGCCGAAAAGGCAATTGTCCTTTACGGAAGCGATGAAACGGTGCATCTTTTGCGCGTGCGCTATGGTTTTTATCCTCAGACCCTTTTGTGGGCTTTGAACGAGGGTACACCTGAGACGGCGGAAAGAGTGGTCAAGGCCTTGAAAAACAAGCCTTCATCCGAGGTAGAGGTCGCCATGCTCAAACGAGGCGAATCGGAGCTTTTCAAGTTGTGGATTGAAAAATTTCACACCCTTGATGATGATGCTGAAAAGCTCATCAACGAAGATCCGAAACTCTGGAGCCTCAAAAACACTTACATCGACGCCCAAGTGTCGGCAGGCAAGTAAAAAACCAATCCCGCTCTTTTTTAAGAACGGGATTTTTTTGATTTCGAACATCATCTTTTGTATTATATTAGAACCTTTTGATATATTGCATGTGTTTATTTTTTGCCTATGATGCGTTTTGTAAAACCATCAAGGAGATTTATCATGAACGATTCAAACGGACTTGTTGGACTTGATTTTTCGCCTGAATATAATCTGGCACGCTATTTGCAAAATATTCGAAAATTTCCGATTTTAGAAGCTGATGAAGAATATGAACTTGCCATGCTCTATCAAAAAACACATGATCAAAAAATTGCTTATAAACTGATTACTTCACATTTGAGGCTTGTTGTTAAAGTTGTTTCAAAATACAAAGGCTATGGTTTGCCGATTGCTGAAATGATTTCGGAAGGCACTTTGGGCTTGATGTCGGCGATTGATAAATTTGAACCAGAAAAAGGTTTTCGTTTTTCAACTTATGCGCTTTGGTGGATTAAAGCTTCGGTGCAAAAATACATCTTAAATTCGTGGTCACTTGTTAAACTCGGGACAACAGCTGCGCAAAAAAAACTGTTTTTCAATTTAAGAAAAATCAAAAATAAATTAAACGTTGTTGATGACAGGCAAATGTCTGAACCCGTTTTGCAAAAAATTGCCAAGTCGCTTGATGTAACTATACAGGATGTATCGGATATGAATATGCGCCTGCAAGCCCATGACGGTTCGCTTAATACCGCTTTAAGCGATTCGGCTGACAGTGGTGCCGAATGGATGGATTTTATCTCTGATAACAAACCCAATCAGGAAGAAACATACGGACAGATTGAGGTGATGCGCTATCGGAAACGCTTGTTTAACGAGGCATTGAAGGTTTTAAATTCACGCGAAAAAGACATCCTTTTTAAAAGGCGGTTGACCGACAAAGCCGAAACACTTGAAGATTTAAGCCGCTCATATAATATCTCAAAAGAACGCGTGCGTCAAATCGAACTCAATTCCATCAAAAAAATCAGCAAGGCCGTCGGCATGCTTCAATAAATTTTAATCTTTTTGTGCTATCTTTTTGCGCATTGAAAAAAATTTTTTTAACGGAGAAAAGATATGCATTTTTTAGGTGAATTTTTGGGCTATTTGGCAGGTATTTCAACAGCCGTTTGCTTTTTGCCGCAGACAATCAAAACCATCAAAACAAAAGATGTCGGCGGCCTGTCTTTTTGGAGCTATTTGATTTATAACATCGGCATTCTATCGTGGATTTTGTACGGCGTGTACTTAGGGTCTTTGCAAATGATGCTGTTTAATGCCATTTCGCTTGTTTTTGCCGGCACAATTCTTTTTATGATTGTTTCGGGCAAAAAAAACAAAGTGAATAAATAAATAAAGACCTTTGATATTTTGGCTCATTTTGTGTAGCCTAAAGACAGGTTAATATTTATAAAGGAAAAAAAACGATGGAACAAAAAGTTGTTAAAGTAGGCAACGTCAGTTTTTCAAACAAACTGCCGTTTGCTTTAATTTGCGGTCCGTGCCAGATTGAAAGCAGAGATCATGCAATTATGATTGCGGGTGCCATGCGTGAAATCACAAAAAAGCTCAATATCCCTTATGTTTTTAAGGCATCATTTGATAAAGCCAATCGCACATCAATACATGGCGCACGCGGAGTCGGCATTGAAGAGGGAATGAAGACTTTTGACGAGATTAAAAGACTTTATCCCGATTTACCGATTGTGACCGATGTGCATGAAGTTTGGCAATGTGCAGAGGTTGCCAAGCATGTTGATATGCTTCAAATTCCGGCATTTTTGTGCCGTCAGACGGATTTGGTCGTGGCCGCAGCCAAAACGGGTAAAACCGTTAATATCAAAAAAGGTCAATTTTTAGCGCCGTGGAACATGAAAAGTTTGGTACAAAAATCAGTCGATTCGGGCAATGATAATGTGCTTTTGACCGAACGAGGGACAAGCTTTGGTTATAACGCCTTGGTCGTGGATATGCGCGGTCTTGTCCAGATGGCCAAAGATACAGGTTGCCCCGTGATTATGGATGCAACACATTCTGTTCAACAGCCGAGCATCAACGGAACATCAACCGGCGGTCAGCGTGAATTTGCACCTGTTTTGGCGCGTGCCGCCGTGGCAGTCGGTGTTGCGGGTGTCTTTATGGAAACGCATGACAATCCCGATAAAGCACTCTCTGACGGGCCAAATACAATTGCCCTTGCCGATATGGAAGGTGTTTTAAGAGAGCTCAAGGCGTATGACGAAATCACGAAAACAACAATTCACGATTACTAAAAAATGCGTCTGGCGGGGAACTAAATACAGATTCTCCGACTAAAGCTCAGTCGTATACGTTTATGTACACTCCCTTCGCCTTGTTTTCGAACCTTATTATACACCTTAAATCTTGCATTTTTTTGTTTTACCTTTATAAATGAAAAAAAATACCTTTCGGTAATATCGAAAGGTATTTTTTTCTATTATTAAAATCTGAAATCGCGTTCGCCTTTTTCGATTTTGGATAAATAATCTGCCGTTAAGCTTTTGACTTTTTCGCTTTTAACGCGATTTATTTCACGCGCGATTAAAGCTTCACCAACCTTTTTTGTTTCAGGCGAGGCGTAGTCAACCAAAAATTCTTTTAACGTCAAAAGCGCATTCGGGTGGCAACAGTTCAAAATCTGCATTTTTTTGCATAAATCCATAAATCTGTCGCCCGTGCGTCCGGCGCGATAGCATGCCGTGCAAAAGCTCGGGATATAGTCCATTTGCATGAGCCAGCGCACAACTTCATCAAGGCTTCGCTGGTCGCTGACATCAAACTGTTCGCTATCGTGCGGGCGTTCCTCTTTTTCATAGCCGCCGACAGAGGTACGCGAACCGCCTGAAATTTGAGAAATACCATAGTGAATCACACGCTCTCTGCAAGCCTGACTTTCGCGGGTTGAAATAATCATGCCCGTGTAGGGCGTAGAAATGCGGGTGCAAGCGATGATTTTTGCAAAAATATCATCATCAATGCCGTGCAAAAATGCCTTCGGGTCGATATCTGCCGCGTGTTTAAGCCTTGGAAATGAGATGGTGTGCGGACCGACACCGAATCTGGCTTCCAAATGCTCGGCGTGCATCAAAAGACCGGCAAATTCGTATTTATAGGATTCGAGCCCGAATAAAACGCCCAACCCGACATCATCAATGCCGCCTTCCATGGCGCGGTCCATCGCTTCGGTATGGTAGCAATAATTATGTTTCGGCCCTGTCGGATGCAAATATTCATAAGATTGTTTGTTATACGTTTCTTGAAAGAGAATATATGTGCCGATGCCGGCATCGGCGAGTTTTTTGTAGTTTTCAACCGTCGTAGCGGCAATGTTGACATTGACTCTTCGAATGGCGCCGTTTTTGTGTTTGATGGAATAAATTGTTTTGATGCAATCTAAAATATATTCAATCGGGTTGTTGACAGGGTCTTCACCCGCTTCAATCGCAAGACGCTTATGACCCATATCCTGAAGCGCGATGACTTGCTCGCGGACTTCTTCCTGAGAAAGCTTTTTTCGAGGCATCTCTTTGTTTTTGGCGTGATAGGGGCAATATCTGCAACCGTTGACGCAATAGTTTGAAAGATAAAGCGGAGCAAACAAAACAATGCGATTGCCGTAAAAATCTTTTTTGAATTGCTCTGCCAAAGCGAAAATTTCATCGTTTTTATCTTTGATTTCACATGCAAGCAATACACTCGCTTCACGGTGATTTAAACCTTTGCGAAGCTTGGCTTTTTCTAAGATTTCATCAATTAATTTGGCATTTGTTTTATTTTTGTCGGCATACTCAAGCGTTGCCAAGATTTCTTCATGGCTGATAAACTCTTCAGCCTTAGAGGATTTAGGGTTATACATGTATTTTCCTTTTCTTATGGGTCAGAAAAAAATCTTTCCCGTCAGTTGTTGATTAACAATCGGAATAAAGTGTTTTTGCACACACATTGTCAATCATTCCGATTTTGCCGGATATCGCGGCAATTTTATCTTGCGGCGCATCGATGGCAACAGAAATGATATTGACACCCTTTTTGCGATAAGGCAACCCAAATCGACCGATAATATAATCACCGTACTCGTGTAATATATTATTGACTTTGGTACTTGCCTTAATATCTTTGACAATAATGGCAATTAAAGCGATACGTGTTTGCATCAAAAAATACTTTTCCTCACAATTGTTTTGTGATGATGTTTATAATCACTCAAAACGTGACAGTCAAGAGTTAAGTATTTTATTATGCACGAACAAATAAAAATCAGACATTGAATAAAAATGTCATGATATCACCGTCCTGAACGACATACTCTTTGCCTTCCGAGCGAATCTTGCCTGCCTCTTTGCAAGCCTGTTCACCGCCGAATTTAACATAATCATCATAAGAGATTGTTTCTGCCCTGATAAAGCCGCGTTCAAAGTCTGAGTGAATAATGCCGGCGCATTGCGGCGCTTTATAACCTTTGATAAACGTCCATGCGCGAACTTCTTTCGGTCCAGCCGTAAAATATGTTTGAAGTCCGAGCAGTGCATATCCGGCCTTGATGATTTTTGAAAGTCCGGTTTCTTCTAAGCCGAGTGTTTGCAAAAATTCACGCTTTTCGGCTTCATCTTCAAGCTGAGCCACTTCCGATTCGATTTCTGCTGAAATAATGACGGCTTTAGCATTTTCGGATGCGGCTTTTTTGAAAACGGCTTCTGAAAAACAATTGCCGGTTGAGGCCGAATCTTCATCAACATTGCACACATACAAAACAGGTTTTGACGTCAAAAGCTGCAACATTTTGTATTGTTTGAAAGCATCTTTTTCAGCCTCACTCGGGGCGGCCGTGCGCGCAGGTTTTCCCTGCCTTAAAGCCTCGATAATCGGCATAATGACGCTTTCTTGAATTTTGGCTTCCTTATCGCCCGCTTTGGCCTTTTTCTTGATTTGTTCAATGCGTTTTTCTAAGCTTTCGAGATCTGCAAGCATTAATTCCGTTTCAACGATTTCGGCATCTCTTATCGGATCAACACTGCCTTCGACATGTGTGATGTTGTCATTTTCAAAACAACGCAAAACGTGGATAATGGCATCTGTTTCACGGATGTTGGATAAAAATTGGTTGCCTAAGCCTTCGCCCTTCGATGCACCTTTGACAAGCCCTGCAATATCAACAAATTCAAGTTGAGTCGGCACAACATTTTTAGGCTTAACCATTTCAACGAGTTTATCAAGACGTTCATCAGGCACGGCGACACGACCCGTATTCGGCTCAATCGTGCAGAAGGGAAAGTTAGCCGCTTGTGCTGAAATTGTTGCTGTTAAAGCGTTAAAAAGCGTTGATTTCCCGACATTTGGAAGTCCGACAATACCACAATTAAAACCCATTTTAATCTCCTTGAAAATCGAATTTTTTGGTTGTTATAACGGATATTGCTTCAAAATGCAATCAAAATTATGCTTGTTTTTATTGAATTAAAATTTGAATAAAATACTTGTATTTTGTTTAAACATGTGCTAGAAGTCTGTTTGCTGTTTGTCATAAACGGCAAATTTTCGCGCGAAATATTTTTAACATAAAGGAAAAAACTTATGAAAGATAATGAAAAAAAATCTCAAGATACGGCTGCACAAACAAAATCTTGTGAATGCAAATGCAAATTTTGCTGTGCCGTCAAATCTTTTTTTGCCAATAAAGCCAATCGCTTAAAGGCCTATGTTTTGGTCGCTGTCGCGGCTGTTGTGGCATTGTGCTTATGTTTTGGTTGCTGCACATCTTGCTCTAAAAAAACAGCGAGTATTGCAATTGTTGACATCAACGCTATTGTTGCCAATTCAAAACAAGTTATGGCATTGAAAAACGATCAAGTTGCCAAATCTCAAGAATTGGCCACTTGGCTTCAAGAGGCTGAAAAAGCTGTTGAAGCAGAAAAAGATGCTGCGAAAAAAGAGGCTCTTTTGAAGCAATACAGTGCTGAATTTGCAGCAAAAAGAGATGAAAATAATCAATATTATAACAGACAACTTCAAATTTTAGATGCAAATATTACACAGCTCATTATTAATGAAGCCAGAAAGCAGGGCTATAACGTTGTACTTGCCAAATCAAATGTAGTTTATGGCGAAAACGATATTACCGCTGATGTGGTTAAGCTTGTCAAATAATGATTTGTTGTTTTTATTAAACAAAAGCGCTTGTTTTTTTGCAGGCGCTTTTTTTGATGTAAACGTTTTTTGTTGACTAAAAAAAAGACATATGTTAAGCAAAAAAATAAAAATGAGGAGAAAGTATTTATGGCGCCTGAAACAACACAAAATAAAGCACCGAAAAATAAAACTTTGACTTTAACGACAGAAGATATCAATACTTTTCAAAAATCATTGCTTTTACCGGATGATTTAAAAAAAGGTGCGGATTTTATAAATAAAATAATTTTAGGTGATTGTCTGCAGGCTTTGCAATTTTTGCCGGATGAATTTGCGGATTTAATCATCATCGACCCGCCGTATAATTTAACAAAAGATTTTAATGGCAAAAAATTTAATGCGATGAATGATGAACTTTATGAAAAATATTTGGATTCATGGTTTTTTCTTGTCGCAAAAAAGTTAAAGAAAAACGGCACGCTTTATATGTGCGGTGATTATAAATGTTCTTGCGCTATGGAGAGGGTCATCAAAAAAGAATTGACCATCTTAAATCGTATCACGTGGCAGCGCGAAAAGGGTCGAGGTGCAGCAAAAAATTTTAAGAATAGCATGGAAGACATTTGGTTTGCCGTTAAAAATCCGAAAGATTACTATTTTGATATGCACTCAATTATGCAGCGACGCCTTGTTCGCGCGCCTTATAAGGTTGACGGACAGCCAAAAGATTGGAGGCAAACCGATTGCGGTAAATTCAGAGATACATGCCCGTCTAATTTTTGGGACGATATTTCAGTGCCTTTTTGGTCAATGAAAGAAAATACGCCGCATCCGACACAAAAGCCTGAAAAGCTTTATGCCAAACTGATTTTGGCATCATCAAAAAAAGATGATGTTGTTTTTGATCCGTTTTTAGGCAGCGGCACATCAAGTGTTGTGGCTAAAAAACTCGGACGAAAATATGTCGGTATTGAGCTGAGTAAAGAATATGCCTTAATGGCGGAAAAACGTCTTGCTTCGGCCGAAAATGACAACAGCATTCAAGGCTATCGTGATGGCGTTTTTTGGGAAAGAAACACGGCAAATTTTTTGCAAAAATAAACCTGTAAAATCTTATCGATAAGATGCGCGGCGAATGCGATCATGATTGCAAGACCCAATCCTTTATATTTTATTTGACAAGTTTATTTTTTTATGATTGAATGACCTTAGATAAAGAGATTTATCTTTTTATTAAGTGCCTTTTAAAGGGCACGGAGCTTGCAAAGGCTCTATTCGCTACAGTGATGGATAACACTGTTTTTGATGTGTTTTTCTTTTTTTAGTTAAGCACGATTATCCCCGAAAACTTGGTCGGGGTATCGATAGCGGATGTTCAAGGATATTTTCTAAAGGCTATCGAAGTCATTTTAGCGAATATGATTTTTGCATGCCCCGGCCGCTTATCAAAAGCGGTTTTTTACTGAGGGTTTTGATGAGAAAAAAAACTGTTTGTATATTTTTAATATTGATGTGGGTTTTTTCGGTGAAAGCTGAAATCAAAGTTTTCTTTTCACCATCAAATGACTGCGAAAATGAAATCATTGATTTGATAAATAATTCTCAAAAAACAATTGATATTGCTGTTTATGCAATCAATAACCGAAATATTGTTAAAGCCTTAGAAAAAGCGCACCGACGTGGTATAAAATTGCGTATTTTAACCGATAAGAGTCAGGCAAGCCTTAAATCCTCAAAAGCACGGCAAATATTTGCCAATGGCATCAATATCAAAGTACACACAAAATATAAATCCGCACACGATAAATTTGCGATTTTTGATGATGCATTCATATTGACCGGCTCATACAATTGGACAAATGCGGCAAGCAAACAAAATACAGAAAACTGTATTTTTTTATTGAGTGAACCTGAGATTGTAAAAAAATATCAAAATCGCTTTAATGAATTATGGTCTGTCAACTCAGAAAAAAAATCAAAGGCGTGGTTTAATGGCAAATGAAATTCAAAAATACTTAGGGATTAAAGTGCAAACCTTACGTAAAAGCAATCACCTGACGCAAGAAGATTTAGCCGCAAAATGCAATGTGTCGTGGCGGACAATTTCAAATTTAGAACGCGGTTTTGTGATGCCTGAACTAAGACTGGTCTTAAGCATATCGAAAATTTTTAACACCGGTCTTGATGAATTATTCGGATTTCATACAGAAGAGTCAAAAAGCATAATGCGCCTTAAAAAAGAGGTTGAGATATTTGAAAACATCAAACGCCTAAATGGTGCCGATTTGGATTACATCGGCAAAACAATAGACCTCTTTATGAAGTGTTTTTATTAATGTGTGTAACCAGTGATAAAAATCATGTGTTGATTAAATGCCGATAAAATTCATTTTTTATAAGAT
This sequence comes from uncultured Pseudomonadota bacterium, assembly GCA_902785935.1. Lineage (GTDB taxonomy): Bacteria > Pseudomonadota > Alphaproteobacteria > RF32 > CAG-239 > UBA1254. The sequence continues at coordinate 18,980 of CADAAN010000001.1, read as the reverse complement.
GCGCGGCGAATGCGATCATTGATTGCGAGCCCCAATCCTTTATTCGGGACGGGCGACATGGCAATGTTGCGCCCATCTTCGTCCGCAATTCTCATAAAGGCAAACAAATTAGCGGCCGCTTCGCATAAATCACCTGATTTGCTTAAATTAAGGTCACAATCTTTCACATCACCGAAACCGATAAAAAACTCATCACCTTCACGTTTGACCGCATTGATGCGGAAGGCGTGCTTCGGTGCATAATGTTTCAAAAGCTGTCCCGGAGATGAAGGTAAGTCCGGATTGCCGTGTGAAATTAAGACTTTTTGGCCTAAAAATGACTCTAATTCTTCAAGAGCAATCCCGCCGGCACGGAGCAACACAACATCTTTTCCCGTCAAATCGATGATTGTCGATTCGACTCCGACAGAACATTGCCCACCGTCCAAAATCATATCAACTTTATCGCCCAAACTGTCGGCTACGTGTGCGGCCGTTGTCGGTGATATCGTTTGTGATTTATTGGCCGACGGCGCCACAATCGGCACACCGCTTTTTTTAATAAGTTCAAGCGCAACCTGATGGCGCGGCATCCGCACCGTCACGGTTCTTAAACCGGCACAAGCCAAATCAAGTGCCGGGTTTTCATCGATTCGCTTCAAAACAAAAGTCAGCGGCCCCGGCCAAAAATGCTTTGCAAGCGCCAAAGCGCGCTCATCAGCAACTGCATAAGTTTTTAAAAAATCAATCTCGGCAATGTGTGAAATCAGTGGGTTGAAAGCAGGCCTTCCTTTCGCCGCATAAATATTGGCCACCGCTTTGGAATCGTAAACATTTGCCCCCAGCCCGTAAACCGTTTCTGTCGGAAAAGCCACCAAACCGCCGTTTTTAATCACATCAGCGGCCTTTGAAATGTTTTCGTCATTTATCTCAAAAATATTGTTCATTGTCCTAAAAATGCAGTATGGAACTGATGGCTGATGTAAATTCATCATCCAAAAAATCATCAAGTTCCAGACCGTCCCCCCTGTCAATTAATAAATAGTTTTTTTCTTGAAAATCATAAACCAAAAAAGCAAAATCGTCATAGCCCAAAATGATTTTACTTTTTGAGCGGTTGTGTTCTTTGTTAAAGCGAACAATATCAATCGCATCATTTTCAGGCTTTATGCCCAAAACAGCACCGTCCTGACTTTGAATGCCGTTATAAACTTTCAAAAGTGCGATAAATTTTTCAGGCAAAAGCTCAAAACCTGCCATAACCAAATCTTTTTGCGCGCTGATTGTATCTTTCGATTCAAGCGGTTTTTCTTTTTTTAAAACATCATTTTCAGCCAAAAGTTTTAAGAGCTGTTTCATCGTTGTCTTCTGCCCTTAATTTCTTTAACGAGCGCATAATGTCTGACGGAAAGATTTTGACGTGTGACCGGTTTTTTCTCATACGTTTGATTAACCATTTTGACAACAGCATCCACATCAAAAGATTTTTTGCTTTGTTTAGGTGTTTTATGCCGCATTTCATAAGCATTTTGGTTTTCATAAAGTTTTGCCATGCATTCATCATAAAGTACATGAATAAGGCTGTCTTCCTTGTCTTTTTTTCTGCGTGATGAGGTGTTGGCATATGAAATATAAATTTTGTCATTGGGTTCAAAACCGGCCATAAAAGCCACATCTTCATCAAAAAATTCCGTCCGTCTTGAATATGCGTCGCGTTTGTCGTCAACAATAATATCCATTCCATGCAAAACGTGTGTGTGAATATCCGTCAAGACAAGGCATAAATTGTCTTTATAATTGATAGCTGCCGTATTGAACAAATCACCGCTTGTGCTTACGGCGTGCTTGTGATGTACCTCAAATGACGGAAAATCACAGCTTTTCAGCCGCTGTCCGTTTTCATCATATGCCGCAATCCAAATACCGTGGCCTTCAGCGATTAAGCGATTAATCAGCTCTTGGGGAATGGGGTCATCTTTTTTGTACCCTTTGCATTCAATACCGTGTTTTTTTAATTCATTTAACGCCCTTTGCGTAAAATGTGTTTCCGTAATGACAAGTTTTTCTGTTTTTGTGGCGCCGAAACACTTCATCGCATTAAGCATTGATGCGATATAGCGTTTGTCGTACCCCTTGGAGGCCAAAATCTTTTCAATCTCGTCGCCGTGATTTGCAGCCAAATCCATCACAAATTTTTTGCGCACGGTTGTAGGCTTTTGAAACTCAATCTTCATTTGCGAATCGTCGGTTTGAAAAGCATGAACGATTAAATCCGAAAAATCGCGCACATTCATTATACTCAAAATTTCAGGACTTATTTTGTTTTTGACAAGATAGCGCTTTAAGTTGTTTTCAATCTTGCGGAAACTTTTAAATCTTGCAAAAAGAGGCCAAACGGGAGAAGATTTAAAATCATAATCCCTCATCTTCGGACGTTTTCTGCAAGGCTTATTCATCAATTCAAGATAAGGCGCACTTAATTTTCGCTTGCGCTCACCGGCTTGTATACGGTCAATGGAACCGTAAAAATCCATACGGATAATCAAGCGTTCATCTTTGCTTAAATAACAATTCTGTTGTTCAACCATATAAAGGCCGATGCTTTCCATAATGCGTTCAAGCTTATAAAATGCATCATTCCGGCTTTGCTTGTTTTCATTAGAATCCGAAGCCAATTTGACAAGCGTTTGATAGGCTTTGATTTGGTTTTCATAATCAAATGCGTGAAATTTTTCAACAAAACCTTTTTTTTGATAAATCACGGACAAAAAAGGATTTTGAGCAATCGCATCCGCGACGGCATCATCATATTTAACCTCGATTTCTGTCTTATCTTCTGACATTTAAAAAAACCTTGCTATCATTTTGTCAAAAATATAAAATAAAATGATTAATAATGCAAGAATTTTTTATCAATAAGTAATATATTTTTTATAAAATGGTGCTAAAGTGTTTTAAATCTAAGAAAAGGAGAAATAAATATGACCGAATATGTTTTTGAAAACAAAAGATTGACAAGCGGTACACCTGTCGTCATTTTATCCGAGCTTAAAACCTTAAAACAAACTTTAGAGGCATCACTTTCGGATGAAGAGGCAAAAATCGCGCTTCACATCTGCCGCAAAAAAGAGGTCAAATCAGGAGACGTTGTTTCTTTTGAAAGTCCGCATCGCCCGATTTTTATTGTGATTTTTGATCATGCGCAAAAAGATTTGACGTTAACGGGCGGTAAAATGTATAAACACATCAAGAATGAAGCCTCTGTTGCCATTATTGTCCCTCAAAATCTGAAAGAAGAAGGCGTTTATCAAATGGCGCTCGGCATCGAACTCGGCTCATATTCGTTTGATAAATACCTGACAAAGCGTGAAGATAAAGATTTTGCAAAATTGGAAACAGTTATTTTTAAGGCAAAACACCTTGATTTATCAGCCAAAAAATATGTTCCATATGCGGCACTTGCAAACGGTGTGCGCTATGCCAGAGATTTAACCAATGAGCCGGCTAATAATATGACACCTGAAATAATGTCTGATGATATCAAACGATTGAGTTATCTTGGCTTGGATGTAGAAGTTTTAGATGAAAAACGGATGAAATCTTGTGGCTTTAACTTAGCACTTGCCGTTGCTCAGGGGTCTGAAAATAAACCGCGTGTTGTCGTTATTAAATGGCTTGGCAATAAAGAAAAATCAGATATTGATTTAGGTCTTGTCGGCAAGGGCGTTACTTTTGATGCCGGCGGTATATCCTTAAAACCCGGAAACGGTATGTGGGATATGAAACAAGATATGGCAGGCGCAGCGGCTGTCGTCGGTGCATTAAAGGTTGCGGCGCTTCAAAAGTTGCCGATTAACGTTGTCGGTGTTGTGGGTTTGGTTGAAAATATGCCTTCAGGCAGTGCCATACGCCCGGGCGATGTTGTGGCATCTATGTCCGGACAGACAGTTGAAATTTTAAATACAGATGCTGAAGGACGCCTTGTTTTGGCAGATTTGTTGTGGTACATTCAATCAGAATATCGCGTCAAAAAAGTGATTGATATTGCGACCTTAACAGGCGCGATTATGGTGGCGCTCGGTACCGAAATGGCAGGTGTGATGGGCAATTCGCAAAAATTGATTGATGATGTTAAAAAAGCGGGTTTTGCCTCTGGCGAAGAGGTTTGGCAATTGCCGCTGACAAGTGCCTATAATAAAATGATGGATTCTGAAATTGCGGATATGAAAAATATCAGCGAGTCGCGCAATGCCGGTTCTATTACCGCCGCATGTTTTTTAGAGCGTTTTATCAAAAAAGGCACATCTTGGGCGCACCTTGATATTGCCGGCATGGATAAAGAAACAAAAGGCAAACCCTTAACCCCGAAAGGTGCGACGGGTTTCGGTGTTAAGCTTTTTGCAGAACTCATGAAAAATCTTTAGGCGCTTTGTGTTCATCCATAAAAAAAGTTCCGTCACTTGAAAGTGGCGGAACAATTTTCTTATCTATCTGAATATAGCCCGCAATGCAATTATTGCGGCGCCGATGATAAAAATCAGCGGAAACCACGGAGCTATAATTTCCCATGCGATGGGAAGAAGAATCGGACCGAGCCAGCATATTCCGTAGAACATGATGGCACACCCGATTGTGCCCATTAACGCCTCAACGACGCTATGCTTGATCGCAAGCACGACGAACAAGCAGATCCAAAAAATAACCATATATTTTTTTATTTATTTATTTATTTCAAGTAAAAATCCTTTAGGGTGGATAAGAAACACACTTAAGGAAAAAACTTTAATCCTTATAATCAACACAAACTCTACATAATCCATATCTTATCGTAAATAATACTAGCATGATAAAGGACTTTTGTCAAGAAAATTATAAAAAAAATATTTGCATTCGGATGATTTATGTGTTCTAATACGCTTAAATTTTATCAATAATAAGAGGGATAAAAATGTTCTGGATAAAAAAAATCGCTTTGCTCTCGGGGTTGCTTATTTTGATTTACGGCGGCAGTTCCGGCACGCAGAGTTCCAGTCTTTTTATTCAGGCAATGAGTTTTATCGGCTTGTTGATTATCGCTTTTATTTTGTTTTTCTTTGCGCGTATGTTGCTCAGAGGTTTAGGCTGTATGCCTTCGCTTTTGATTATGGCGGGTGTCGGGCTTTTTATGATGTATACTCTAGGGATGTTTAACAACGGGATTTCAGGCGTGGCAGATGCCGTTTCGCGCTTTATCGGCCGTGATCAGGTTGCAAGCCAGCCGCTTTTAGCGCCGGATATCAAACAAGAAAAACCGCTTGAGGTGCAAGAAGTTGAGCAGCCTTCTGAAGCCATCACTATCGAAAATTCAAATGCAAGTCCGGAATTGTTTGATGACTATAAGGTCGAAGCCGAAAAGACGCTTGAGAATGAAATGCCGAAGGACGAGCCTAAAAAAGGCCTGATTGATCAGGTTGTGTCTGCGATTATGCCGGAGCAACAAAAAACCGAAGATCGTCCGTTTAACCCGAATGATTTTCCCGTGATTTATGCCTCGGCTCGTGTTTTGAGCGGTGATATGCTTGAAATCAGAGGACGGTATTTTAAGCTTTTCGGTGTTGCGGCGCCTGAAATCAGCCAGACTTGCGCCGATGCGACGGGTAAATCCTACAATTGCGGCAGACAAGCCGCTGTTTGGCTCAAAAACTGGATTGAAAATGCAGAGCTTGAGTGTCACATCATTCAGCAAGATACAAGGGGCAATATGGTCGGGACATGTTCTTACGGGCCATATGATTTGGGTGCTGCACTCGTCAACGCCGGTTGGGCCGTGGCATATACAAAATATACGGGCGCTTATTTACCTTATGAATATCAGGCTCAGCAAAACCGACGCGGACTTTGGCAGGGTCAGTTTTATAAACCTTGGGATTGGAAAAAAATTCAGGCGCGCCAGCAAAATGTTAAAGTGATTAGGAAAAAACAGCCTAAAATCGGTCTGTTCGGGCATTAAAAATGAGTAAAGTCTTCAAAAAAAAGTGCTTTAATCAAGAGCAAACGCAAGATTTGGCAAAAGCGCTGGCCGAAATCAGCGGCATCGGCGATACGTATGCGCTTTTCGGGACACTCGGTGCCGGAAAGTCTGTTTTTGCACGCGCCTTTATTCAAAAATTGACAAAGGCTAAAGAAGTGCCGAGCCCGACGTTTACGCTTGTGCAGACCTATGACGCGGGTGATTTTGAAATTTATCACTATGACCTGTATCGCTTGAAATCTCAAGAAGAAATTTGGGAGCTTAATATTGAAGAAGCTCTTTTCGGCGCTGTTACACTGATTGAATGGCCTGAAAAAATGGGGCCGTACCTGCCGCGTGACGTTTTCAAAGTTCACGTTGAGGTTATGAGCGACGGGGCGCGTTTGTTCGAGGTTGAAACAAATTCTGATGAAAAAGAATCGCGGCTTAAAAAACTTGGTATATTTGAAGAGGTTTGAAATTTGAATAATATTCATGCGACATCTCTTGATATCAACGGGGCAGGGGTCTTAATTGTCGGACCGTCGGGTGCCGGAAAATCTGATTTGGCATTACGCCTGATTGAAAACAAAGGGGCGATGCTTGTCGCAGATGACAGAACAAATCTTGAAGCAAAAAACGGTATGCTATTGGCCAAGGCACCTGAAAACATTAAAGGTGTTATAGAAGTGCGCGGAATTGGTCTTATTCAAAAAGATTTTAAGGAACAAACAATCATTAAGCTTGTTGTAGCGGCACCGAAAAATGAAAAAATCGAGCGCATGCCTGAAAAAACTTTTTTTAAAGAGCAAGGTGTTGAGGTTGAATGCATACTGCTCAATCTTTTAGAGGCTTCAGCGCCTGATAAGGTTGTGGTCAAATTAAATGCCGTACTTGAAGAAGAAAGACAAAACGCATAAACTTGAAAAAAATGAAACGGGAAAAAGGTTATGATAGCAAAACAAATTGAAAATTTTTTAAGAACGTTGGGTAAGCCCCTTTTGAAATTTATTATTTCACTCGGAAATTTATCGTTTTTTATCTTGAAAGCCTTATATCACGCAATTACGCCGCCTTTTTATGTTAAAAACTTTGTAAAGCAGGTTTTGGAAATAGGCTTTTATTCTGTACCGGTTGTCGGTTTAACCACAATCTTTGCCGGTATGGTGATTGCACTTCAAACATATTCCGGTTTTTCAAAATACGGGGCAGAAAGTGCTGTGGCTAATGTTGTTTTGATATCGGTGACACGTGAATTGGCTCCTGTTTTATCGGCTTTGATGGTAGCGGGTCGTATCGGTGCGGCGATGGCGGCCGAAATCGGTACAATGAAAGTGACGGAGCAAATTGATGCACTTGTGACATTGTCGACAAATCCCTTTAAGTACCTTTTTGCGCCGCGTTTGTGGGCAGGGCTTTTCGTGCTGCCGCTTTTGGTTTTATTTGGTGATGTTATCGGTGTTTTCGGCGGGTATGTCGTCGGTGTCTATAAACTTGGTTTTAATCCGGCCAATTATATCAATTCAACGATTGAACATCTTGAGGCCATCGGTATTATTTCGGGTCTGACAAAAGCCGCGGTTTTCGGCTTTATCATTGCGTTGATGGGATGCTACAACGGATATCAGTCAAAAGGCGGTGCGCAAGGTGTCGGTCAAGCGACAACGAATGCCGTTGTTTCAGCCTCGATTTTGATTTTGATTTTTAACTATATCATTACCGAAATTTTCTTTGCAAAGTAAAAGGAAGGGCAAAAAATGGATATGGATAATGTGAAAATTTCTATTCGCAACTTAAAAAAAAGTTTTGGTCGCAAAAAAGTTTTGGATGGTGTTGATTTAGATGTTAAAAAGGGCGAATCTCTTGTTGTCATCGGTGGCTCAGGTACCGGAAAATCGGTGCTTATCAAATGCATCCAAGGATTGCTTGTCCCTGATTCCGGTTCGATTATAATTGACGGACTTGAAACGACGGACGGTAAAAATTTTAATCAAAAAAATATGCATGCCAAGATGGGGATGCTTTTTCAGGGTGGCGCATTGTTTGACAGTTTAAGCGTTTGGGAAAATGTGGCTTTTTCGCTTTTAGAGAACAAAAAGACACCGCGCGATTTAGCAAAGGTTTAGGCGGTGCGCGTGTTGCGTCAGGTCGGGCTTGCCCCGGATGTTGCGGATTTATACCCGTCTGAATTGTCGGGAGGAATGCAAAAACGTGTCGGTTTGGCACGTGCCATTATCACAAATCCTGAGATTATCTTTTTTGATGAGCCGACAACGGGGCTTGATCCGATTATGGCGGATGTGATTAATGATTTGATTATTGAATCGGCCAAAGGTTTGGGTGCGACAACACTGACCATCACACATGATATGGCTTCGGTCAAAAAAATTGCGGATAGAGTAGCGATGCTTTATCAGGGAAAAATTATTTGGCAGGGTACGGTCAAAGAGATGGAAAAAACAGATGACCCGTATGTCGTTCAGTTTATCAACGGCTGTGCGCAAGGGCCGATTAAAGTAGAGGTCTGATAAAATGGCAAAAAAACCGAGTGTACAATATGTTTGCCGCGAATGCGGTGCAAGTTATCCGAAATGGCAGGGCAAGTGTGATGCCTGCGGACAATGGAATACTTTGGAAGAAGAAAAAATTGAGCAAGCCGGTTTTTCGATTTTAAATACCAAGAAAAAAGGGTCAATGATTGAATTTGTATCGTTGAACGGGACAACGCAAACGTATGAACGGTTGAAAACGGGTATTAAAGAGATTGATCGCGTTTCGGGCGGTGGTTTGGTTCCGGGGTCAGCGATTTTGGTCGGCGGAGATCCGGGGATTGGCAAATCGACACTTTTGCTTCAGATTGCGGCAGGTATTGCTTCAAAACAAGGAAATCCGGAATGTTTTTATATCTCAGGTGAAGAGGCTTTGGATCAGGTCAGGATTCGGGCTCAACGCTTGGGGGTTGCCGAAAGTCCTGTTAAATTAGCCTCAACAACAGAGGTGAAAGACATTATTGCAACGCTGGAAAAAAACAAGCCATCTGTCGTGATTATCGATTCGATACAAACCATGTATTTAGAAGATGTGGAATCGACGCCGGGCAGTGTATCTCAGGTCAGAGCGTGTGCCTATGAGCTTATTAAACTGGCTAAAAAGAAGGGATTTGTGCTGTTTTTGGTCGGGCATGTGACCAAACAGGGTGCGATTGCGGGTCCGCGCATTTTGGAACATATGGTCGATACGGTGCTTTATTTTGAAGGTGAACGCGGGCACCATTTCCGGATTTTAAGGGCGGTCAAAAATCGCTATGGCGCAACTGATGAAATCGGCGTTTTTGAGATGCAGGATAAGGGGCTTGTCGAGGTTGAAAATCCTTCGGCGTTGTTTTTGGCTGAAAGACAAGGCAATGTTTCCGGTTCGTGCGTTTTTGCAGGGATTGAGGGTTCAAGGCCTCTTTTGGTTGAAATTCAGGCGCTTGTGAGCCAAAGCGGTTATGCTGCGCCGAAACGCGCCGTTGTCGGCTGGGATTCAAACAGGCTATCGATGATTTTAGCCGTGTTAGAGGCCAGATGCGGCTATAATTTCAGCGGGCAGGATGTGTATTTGAATGTGGCAGGCGGCTTAAAAATATCAGAGCCGGCCGCGGATTTGGCGGTAGCGATGGCAGTGATTTCATCGCTTTCAAACAAGCCGTTGCCATCGGATATGGTGATTTTCGGTGAGATTGGTTTGTCGGGTGAAATACGGGCGGTGACGCAGCCGTCGCTTCGCTTAAAAGAGGCGGCAAAACTCGGATTTACAAATGCAATTGTGCCGACAAGTTTTAAAAAAGAAACAAAACAGACGGATATGTCGTGTTATGAAATCGGCAATGTCCATCGCTTAATCAATTGGTTTAATTAAAAATAAGAGGAAAAAAGATGCATCAACTCAACAACTTAGATGTAATTTTAATCATTTTAACAATCTTATCAATGGTTATTTCGCTGGCACGCGGGCTTGTCAAAGAAGTGCTTTCCATCATCGGATGGATTTTGGTTTCGATATTTATTTTTTATCTGTTGCCGTATTTGACGCCGTTGACCAAAAATTATGTTGAAAGTGCCATGACGGCGACATTTGTGGCGGCACTGATATTGCTTGTTGTCTTTTATATTTTATGGTTTTTGGCAACTTTTAAGCTGCTCAAAAAACTACGCAAGAGCAAATTGTCCGGTTTGGACAGGGGGCTTGGTCTGATTTTCGGTGCTTTGAGGGCATTTTTGCTTGTTGTTTTGTTTCATATTTTGCTGACGACGCTTTTGCCGAATGAGGCCGATGCACCGTTTTTTGCAAAAAGCAAATATTTTGAAATTGCAGGTGATTTTTCAGAGCCGATTAAGAGTCTTATTCCTCAAGAAACACTTGAAGGTATAAAAGAAAAATCAAAAGTCAGATCTTCAAAAGATAAAAACAGTTCTAAAGAATTGTTTGAAAAACTGGCTGAGCCGAAAATCAAGCAACCTGCCGAAAAGGAACAAAAAAACGAGCCGCAAGGTTATGATAATACTGAAACAAAGAGCTTAGATAGGCTGATTGAAACCGAAGTCGAATAATAAAACTTAAATAACGGGTCATCTAGAGCCAAAATTTCAGGACGGAAGTTCCTCACGTACGTCTATGTACGCTGCGGTACTCCCGCCTTTATTTTAACTCTATCTCACCCGTTATTTAAGCTTTTAAATGATATTTGTACACTGCGCAAAAAAGTTCCGTCGCATTTACCTCATTATTCAAGTTTTAATTTTCCAGGTACTTGTGCCTTTATTTTAACTTAATTTAGGCTGTTAGTAATCCGGTTGATTACGTTGTTTGGGGATGTTTTACATAAAACACCATCTTTTATTGCAAAATATTTGTTGACAAGAATTGTGATGTATGCCATTATAAGAATGTAACCAAAATGGTTGCGGTGTTATACGACACTTTGTAGATAAAGACTCCTTTTAAAGGGAGTTCTCGGAATAAGCACTTTGTGACGAAGAAGAGAAACTGCATCTACACAGTTCGTATAGCTCCCACTTTGGATTTTTTCTGAAGTGATTTTTTTATGAAGAAAAAGAGAAAACAGGGAATAAATTATGAAGAAATATGTTTTGATTTTGGGATTAATTCTGAGTTTCAATGCAAAAGCGGATTGTACACTTGAAACACTTAACGACACTGATTGTTTTCAGTGCGGCGAAAATTGCCTCGCACACGTGACTTATGAAGATGAAGTTCAGCCCGACGGCTCAATCAAATCGGTCGGTACAATGACACTTTCCGGTCAGGGCCCGATGGGAGGCTGGTACACGACGAGCGAACCTTGGTATGCTGTTAGAAATAACATCCAAAACATTAGTATCGAGGAAGGCATTACAAGCATTGGTTATAATGCATTTTTTAGATTTGAAAATTTGAAAAATATTGAATTACCGCAATCTTTAAGAGAGATACTCCCAGGCGGATTAGAAAATTGTACCTCTCTTGAAAATTTAACAATACCGGATAATGTTACTATTGATACAGAAGCGCTCGAAACAACAGGTATCACAACACTTGTTATTCCCGCAAATACTACATTGAGTCCGACAGCTTTCAAAGCTAATAATAGTACTCCGACATTGATTGAAAAACTTTATTGCGCTCCTCAAATGAAGGATGCTTGTGAAGCCGCCATCGCTTATCGCGGCGACGCGGCAGAAGTTATTGAATATCAACAAACATCTGACAATCAATATCTTGTAGGCGGCAAATACTATGCTCGGCTCAGTGATATCGGCACGCCGAATTACATCAAAAAGCGCATTTACACCATCGATGAGGCGAATGCCGTGGCGGGCAAGACAAATACCTTCTCGATAAGGTATCGGTAAAATGTTTACAAGTCGGCGGTGATTTCTTCGGTGATTTTTTTTGCATCGCCGTAAAGCATCAAAGTATTATCCGCAAAAAACAACGGATTGTCTGCGCCTGAATAACCGGCAGCAAGCGAGCGCTTGACAAAGATAACCGTCTTGGCCTTAACAACATCTAAAACGGGCATTCCGTACAAGGGTGATGATGTGTCTGTTTTGGCTGCCGGATTGGTGATATCGTTTGCCCCGATGACATAAGCAACATCGGCTGAAACAAAATCGGGATTGATGTCCTCAAGGCCATAAACTTTTTCGTAGTCAACCTTTGCTTCTGCGAGTAAAACGTTCATATGTCCGGGCATTCTGCCGGCGACGGGGTGAATGGCAAATTTAACTTCAACGCCATATTTGTCTTCTAAAACATCGGTCATATTTTTCAAGGCATATTGAGCGCCGGCAGAGGCCATGCCAAACCCCGGCACAATAATTACTTTAGAGGCATTTTGCATCAAAAAAGCCGCATCCTGAACGCTTGCCGTGTGCGCCGTCTTTTCATTTAAGGCTTGTTTTTGTTCAACGTTTTTGTGTTGAAATAAAATTTGAAAAAAGTTTTTGTTCATCGCCTTTGTCATGACAAAAGCTAAAATCGTCCCGCTTGCACCGACAATCGCACCCGTGATAATCAACACAATGTTTGAAAGCGAAAAACCGATACCCGCCGCCGCAAATCCCGATGCCGCGTTCAAAACGGATATCATAATCGGCATATCCGCTCCGCCGACCGGCAAGGTGATTGTTGCGCCGAACACAAGCGAAAGTGCAATCATCATATATGCCGTTTGCATTGTTCCGTCGATTGAAAAACGCGTCCAATAAAAAGCAATGACGCCTAAAATTAATGCATTGATGAGGTTTGCAAATTTAAGCCTTTGAAAGGTATATAAGCCACTGAGCTTAAAAAAAGCGACACAAGATCCTGAAAAAGCCACGGCACCGATAATCATACCGACGGATGTATCAAAAGCATGTGCCTGATGACGCAAAATTTGCACCACGCCCACCAAAAGCGAAGATAAAGCGCCGGCGGCGTTGAGCAAAGCAATCATCTGCGGTAAAGCGGTCATTTTGATTTTGTTTGCAATTGTGATGCCTGAAATTGCCGCCGCAATCAGTGCCAAAAAAATACCGACATCATTTCTGGACGGAACAACAAGAAGCGTGACCAATACACAAACAGCCATACCCGTTATGCCAAGATGGTTGCCTCGCTCGGCCGAAGCGGGTGAGGCAAGGCCTCTGACTGCCAAAATAAAAAAGATGGACGACAACAGATAAATTAGAAAAATTCCTTCAAACGCAATCATTTATTTTTTCCTTTTTTTTCAAATAATTTGAGCATACGCTCGGACACGGCAAATCCGCCGAAAATATTAAAACCGGCAAAAAACACGGCAAACAGGCTGAGTATTTCTTCGGCATTAAAGCCCTCTGCCAAAGCCGCCGTCCACAATGCCCCGATAATCACGACGCCGGAAATCGCATTTGAAACACTCATCAAAGGCGAATGAAGCGCCGGTGTGACGCCTTGAACAACAAAATATCCGATAAACATTGAAAGTAAAAAAATCGTGATTAAAAATAAAAGCGTCATTGTACCATCCTTATCAAAAAACCGTCTGAACAAGTTAGAACGGTTCGCAATATTTCATCATTAAAATCAGGCTTTTGCAAATAGCCGAACGTGCTTAAAAACGCATATACGTTGTTTGCAAAAAGTGTACTTGCCGAAAAGCTGAGCTTTCGCTCTAAATATTTATCCGAGATAAAAGTGATATCTTCTCTTGAAAAAGTACTTTCAATATTGCCTTGAGCCATATCAATCACAACGGCATTTGGCTTTAATTCTTCCACCTGTTCTTTTTTTATCAAAAGCGGAGGGGTTTGCTTTGCCGAAAAAGCCGAAGTGATTAAAATATCCGCTGTCTTGAGTTCCGGCGTGATGTCCTGAACAAATTTTGCACCGACGGATTGTGCCTCTATTTTGCTCTCAGGGCGGATGTCCGTTGCCAAAACATTGGCGCCCATTCTTTTTAAAACAGAGGCGGCCGAAAGCCCTGCGACCCCCAATCCGACAACCACGGCTTTTGCGGCAAAAAGCGTGCCGGCCGAAGTCATCATTAAAGGTGCCGATTTTTTTAAATAATATAATGCATCCGTCGCCGCTTTGTAACCTGCAATAAGCGATTGTGAAGATAAAATATCCATTGTTTGTGCACGGGAGATGCGCGGCATTTTTCCTAAATCAATGACCCCTATATCCGTTGCAACCAAATCTTGCATGTCCGCTTTATCTTCAAAAGAAGTTAAATTGCAAATCAGCCATTGGCCTTTTTTAAAAAAATGCAAATCCGTTTTTTTAGGCGGCACGACAGATAAAATGATATCGCAATCCAAAACTTCATCGCGCGATTTAAGTTCCGCTTTGGCATCAAGATATTGTTTATCATCAAAAAAAGACTGTGCACCCAATCCGTATTCACACAAAACCCGATGCCCGTCGCCAATCATTTTTTGCACGCTTTGAGGCGTGGCGGCGACTCGTGTTTCTGATCTCAAACAATTGTTGACAATGCCGATTTTCATTTTTTTATAGACTTTCGATGTTTGCGTGTTATATAGATATAATCACGACGGGTAAAAAACAAAGGCAGGCGTGTATGAAAGTTTTATTTGAGCTCTTTATCAGCTTTTTTAGAACAGGATTGTTCACCTTTGGCGGCGGATATGCGATGTTGCCGCTTTTAAGGCAGGAACTTGTGACGGAGAAAAAATGGCTTTCTGAAGATGAGCTGTTAAATTATTTTTCAATCGGAGGCTGCACTCCGGGCATTATTGCCATCAACGTTGCGACATTTTGCGGCTATAAACTCAAAAAAAGTATCGGTGCCGTTGTTGCGACAACAGCCGTTGTTTTGCCGTCAATGATTGTGATTATCCTGATTGCCTCAAGCTTAAATAAAATGGCAACAAATCAGAGCATTTTGCATATCTTCAACGGGGTTAAAATCGGTGTTGCAGCACTTTTAATCAAGGTTGTATATGATTTAGGTGCGCAAATTTATTTTGCAAATAAGCGAAAGTTAGTCCCTGCCGTGATTTTTTTGTGTGCGGTATCAGGTCTGATTTTGGCACGCCTTTCAGCTGTCAAAATTATTGTCGGCGCATTTTTTACGGGAGGCGTTTTGACTTTGCTTAAAAGGCGACTGAAATGATTTATTTAATGCTTTTTTATCAGTTTTTGCTGATTGGGTTGTTGGCGGTCGGCGGCGGAGCTGCAACAATTCCGTTTTTGTTTGATTTAAGCGCGAAATATGATTGGTTCAGCATCAAAGAACTGACGGATATGATTGCCGTATCCGAATCGACGCCGGGACCGATGGGGGTCAATATGGCTGTTTATGCAGGCTATAAAACGGCCGGTGTTTCGGGTGCCGTTTCGGCTGTTTTCGGGCTTGTTCTGCCATCGGTTGTGATTATCATCGCCATCAATAAGTTGTTTGAAAGATTGGCGTGTGAACAATTTTTGCATGATGTATTAAAATTTGTGCAGCCGGCAGTTGTTGCTTTGATACTTTCTGCCACGCTTGAAATTGCAAAAATCAGCCTGCTTAATACACAATCCTGGGTGATTTTGGTTTTTATGCTTGTTTTAATGCGTTTTTACAAAGCCGGTCCGATTTTTTACATTTCGGCTTCCGGTATCTTAGGCTATACATTCGGCTTGTAATCAACTTAAATTGCGGATTTTAAAAAATTTGCTTTTATACAAGGCATGATATCTTCAAATTTCATCAGTTTATCACTGATTTGACTGACTTTTTGAGGTGTATAATCAAAATGGCAAAAGTCCATTTGATAAAAAGTCGGCTTAAGCACATGCGCATTTGATGCAATACAAAAAGGAGACTTATCGAACAGCATTGTTTCGCACGGAACGGATAAAGCCATAAATCGACGTCCGTCTTTTTGAAGCTCAAGCCACTTTTTCTGGCCCGTGCAGTGTGCGCAATCGTTGTTGCGGATGCAAACGGCGCTTGTAAATAATGCTGCATCCTGATAAATGACAAGACTTGTTTCAAGCGGCGAAACATCAATTAGATTTTTGATGTTTTCAAGCGTGTCTTCCAAAGCAAATGACACACGCTTTGCCCCGATTTTTTGAGCCATTAAAAAAGCCTCGGTATTGAGTGTGTATATCATCGGCGAAAAAGTAACATCATATTTTGAAGCATCAATCAAATTAAGCGCCCAATAATTTGAAACTTCCCACTTGTGATAACCGTTGTCGATGAGATTTTGAATCGTTTGAGCAAAAATTTCAGGATTTCGGCAGACAACGGGCAAAGACAGACGCAATTTGTCTTTATCGAACTTTGAAAGTTCTTTTTTATCAATATTTTGATTTATCAAATAAATAATTTCAGAAAAACGGCCTAAATCGAGCATCTCTAAATTTTGCAAACAATCTGTTTTAATAATCCATTGAGGCGTCTTGTTTTGCAGGCTTTGAGGCAAAATGCTGATGTGTCCCGATTTTGTATCAGGTTTGATTTTTTCATACAAACCGCGCCTTAAATCATTGATGACAGAGGCCGGCACAAAACATTTTTGGTGATTTTTGAGTTCAAAATCCTTAAGTCTGAAAATCGTATCCCCCGTTTTTTGAAAACTTTTCAAAAAAGCTTCATCAACTTTGTTTGTATCAATTGCCGGCTCAAAATGCCCTTCAACTTCAAAACTGAAACCTTCCGATGTTGCACGAATTTTATCCTTAAAAACTTCAGCCTTAACGGAAATATCAATTTTGTTTTGAAATTCTTTGGGCTTTGGTTTTTTATAATCGTAAGCACCCTTGACGGCAGATGATGAGGCCAAATAAACAACCATACCTTTTTTAAGCAAAGGATACCCTTTGGGTAATTCGATTTCAACCGTTTTTCCTTTTTTTGCCGTCAAAACGGATTTGCCCGCCACAAGCATTTTTTGAACAGAAAATCCAAACGGTTTTTCTTTATCCCAAACATCAATTTGAAGCCCGTCAAATCGGCCGATATCGTGTGTCGGGGTAAAGATAAGCCGACCTTTGACAATGTTTTCGATTTTGCCGATTTCAAGTCCGCGGTGTCCGACAAAATCTTTGTCGACAACATTTTTATTTTTGCCGGCAAAATGAAATTTACACCATGGGCGTGAAAAAATTTGTTTGATATTTTCGGCTTTTGTTTCATCCGGTTTTTGCCCGTCCAAAATGTGGCGATAAAAATCCGTCACGGCGGCAACATAAAGAGCTGATTTTTTACGTCCCTCAATTTTAAGTGATGTTGCGCGGATTTTCAAAATATCACCTTCTAAGGCCATATCTTTCATTGAAAAAAAGTGTTTGCTTTCTTTGTCTGCATCAAATATGGCTCTGCAGGGATATAAACATTTGCCGCGATTAGCGCTTTTGGCATATTCAAATGCCGAAAATTGGCAAATACCGCTGTATGAATAACATAAAGCCCCGTGGATAAAAACCTCGGTTTCCAAACCTTCAATCGCGGCAATATCATTAATTTCTTTTAAGCTGAGTTCACGGGCGAGCACAACGCGTGAAAAGCCGAGTTTTTTCAAAAACAAAGCGCCTTCAATATTATGCACGGCCATTTGTGTGCTGGCGTGCATCTCAAGTTCGGGATATTGTGTTTTGATAAGATGAGCCACCCCTAAATCTTGTAAAATAACGGCATCAACTTTTGACTGGCGGCAAATATCAAGATTTTGAATTAAATCGGGCAATTCGTTTTGCGTCACAAGGGTATTGACCGTGACGTAAACCTTGCGTTTTAAATGGTGGGCATAGGCTGTAATTTCACCAAGTTGTTCGGCATCAAAATTGGTTGCCGTCGCACGTGCCGAAAATGATTTCAGGCCGAGATAAATTGCGTCCGCGCCAAAAAAAAGCGCGGCATAAGCAGCCTCTATGTCACCGGCCGGAGCCAAAAGTTCTGTTTTCATAAACTTTGCAATAAACCTTTTAAAGGATAAAGTCAAGCAAAAACAAAAGCTGCATTTTATATGTATTTAATCAAGGCAAAGCCGCCGATAAGCAAAATTAAAAACAAAATCGAAAGCCAGCCGAGATTTTTTTCGATAAACGTTTTCATTGGTGCGCCGTAACGTTTCAGAAGCCATGCGACAATGAAAAAACGTCCGCCGCGCGCCAAAACGGAGGCAATTGTGAAAACAAGTAAATCGAGTTTGACGGCACCGCTTGCGATGGTAATGATTTTGTACGGAAACGGAGTTAAACCAGCCCCGAAAACAATCCATGCGCCGTACTCATGATAATAGTTTTCAAATTCTTTGAATTTTTCCAAATAACCATAAAATTTCAAAAGCGGTTCGGCAATTAAATCAAAGAGAAAAATACCGATGGCATAACCGAAATAACCACCTAAAATAGAGGCAAACGTCGCAAGACCCGCAATATGCCAAGCTTTAGATGGTGCGGCTAAAATCATCGGAATAAGCATAATATCCGGCGGAATCGGAAAAAAAGAACTTTCGGCAAATGCCACGGCAAACAGTGCCCACATAGCGGCGTTTCCCTCTGACAGAGCAAGCATTTTATCATAGATTTTGCGCACAAAAGTCATCATTTTTCCTTAAAAATTATCTTTTTCAATCAGCGCTAAAAATTCAGCTTCCGTCAAAGTGGCAATGCCGAGTTCCTGTGCTTTTTTTGCTTTTGAACCGGCATCAGAACCGACAATGACATAGTCCGTATGGCTTGAAACGGATCCCGCCACTTTAGCCCCGAAACTTAAAGCCGTCGCCTTGGCTTCGGCACGGGTTAAATGCTCTAACGTGCCGGTAAACACAACCGTTTTTCCCGCAATTTCAGAGTTATAATCCGTCGTGTCTTCAAAATCTTCTACCATGACGTGAGAGCGCAATTTTTCAATCACCTCAATATTGTGCGGCTCTTTAAAAAACTCAACAATATCTTTTGCCATAGCCTCACCGATACCGTCAACTGAAAGCAATTTTGAAGTATCTCCGTTTTGCATGGCTTTCATAAAAGCGTCAAAGTT